>JAOPUQ010000379.1 GCA_025963425.1 Modestobacter sp.
CCCTTGGCGGTGCCGTCGAGCTTGGTCAGCACGATGCCGGTGACGTGCACGGCCTCGGTGAACACCCGGGCCTGCACGATCCCGTTCTGACCGGTGGTCGCGTCCAGCACCAGCAGCACCTCCCCGACCGGGGCCTGCTTCTCCACGACCCGCTTGATCTTGCCCAGCTCGTCCATCAGCCCGGACTTGGTGTGCAGCCGGCCGGCGGTGTCGATCAGGACGGCGTCCACCTCGGCCTCGCTGCCGGTGCGCACCGCCTCGAAGGCCACCGACGCCGGGTCGCCACCCTCGCGGCCACGCACGGTGAGCACGCCGACCCGCTCGCCCCAGGTCTCCAGCTGGTCGGCCGCGGCCGCCCGGAACGTGTCGGCGGCGCCCAGGACCACGCTCTTGCCGTCGCCGACGAGCACCCGGGCGACCTTGCCGACCGTCGTCGTCTTGCCCGCGCCGTTGACCCCGACCACGAGGACCACGGCGGGCAGCCCGTCGTGCCGGTCGGTGGCCAGGGTGCGGTCCAGGTCCGGCGCCAGGACGGCGGTGAGCTCCCGCACCAGCAGGGACCGCAGGTCGGCACCGGAGGCGGTGGCCAGCACCAGGCTCTGGGTGCGCAGCCGCTGCACGATCTGGGTGGTCGCCGCGATGCCGACGTCGGCGGCGAGCAGGGTCTCCTCGACCTCCTCCCAGTCGTCCTCGGTGAGCTTCTCCCGGGCCAGCACGGTGAGCAGGCCGCGGCCGAGCGAGGACTGCGAGCGGGCCAGCCGGGAGCGCAGCCGCACCAGCCGGCCGGCCGAGGGCAGCGGGGTCTCGAAGACCAGGTCGGGCTCCGGCTCGGCCGGCGGCAGCTCCACCGGCGGCTGCGGAGGCACGGGCGGGCCGGTGTAGAGGTCCGCGACCGTCGCCCCGGAATCCGGGTCGGGCCCCAGCGGCGGCAGGTCGGTGTCGGGCTGGGGCGGCCGTGGCCGGGTCAGCGTGGTGCCGGCGGCGAGGTCGGAGTCCAGTCGGGTGGTGCGCCGCCCCCGGCCGACGAGCAGACCGATCCCGGCCAGCAGGGCCACCACGAGGATCGCGATCGCGATCAGCACGAACTCCATGACCATCAGTCTCCCAGTTCGCGCGCACCGGGGGCCGGGCGCGGTCGTGGCCGCACCCCGGGCCGGTGGGGCAGGCTGTCCGGCATGCCCGAGATCGCCGGCACCCGGCCCCTTCTGCTCCTCGGCCCCGCGTTGCGCCATGTCGACCCGGTCTCGGCCACCATCTGGGTGGAGACCGACCAGCCGTGCGAGGTCAGCGTGCTCGGCCGCACCGCCCGCACGTTCTGCGTGAACGGGCACCACTACGCCCTGGTCGTCGTGGAGGGCCTGGAGCCGGGCAGCACCACCCCGTACGAGGTGCACCTGGACGGGCAGCTGGTCTGGCCGCAGCCGCACTCGGCCTTCCCGCCCAGCCGCATCCGCACCGTCGGGCGCCCGGGGCCCTTCCGGATCGCCTTCGGCTCCTGCCGCTACGCCACCCCGACCACCGTCGACACCCGGGACGGCATCCCGCCGGACGCCCTGGACAGCTATGCCCGGATGATCTCCGACACCCCGGAGGAGGAGTGGCCGGACGCACTGGTGCTGCTGGGCGACCAGGTGTACGCCGACGAGGTCACCCCGGGCACGGAGAACTGGCTGGCCCTCCGCCGCGACCTGGAGCCGGCACCGGGCCTCCAGGCGTCGGACTTCGAGGAGTACACCCGGCTCTACGCGGAATCCTGGGGCGATCCGCAGGTGCGCTGGCTGATGTCGACCATCCCGTCCTCGATGGTCTTCGACGACCACGAGATGATCGACGACTGGAACACCTCGGCGAGCTGGCGGGCGCAGGTGACGCCGACCGACTGGTGGAAGAAGCGCATCGCCGGCGGCCTGACCAGCTACTGGGTCTACCAGCACCTGGGCAACCTCTCGCCGCACGAGCTGTCCGAGAACGCGACCTGGCAGGCGATCACCCGCCGGGACGACGGGTCCGACGACGCCGGCCCGATGCTGGACGAGATGGCCCGGGCCGCCGACGAGGAACCGGAGTCGGTCCGCTGGAGCTACGTGCGGCACTGGGGCCCCGCCCGGCTGATCATGGTCGACAGCCGGGCCGGCCGGGTGCTGGAGGAGACCGACCGGAAGATGCTCGACGACGACGAGTTCGACTGGGTCGATGCGGCCGTCCAGCGGTCGGTCGAGGACGGCGTGGACCACCTGCTCATCGGCACCTCGCTGCCCTGGCTGCTGCCGCACGCCGTCCACCACATCGAGCGCTGGAACGAGACGCTCGCCGCCCGGCACGCCGGCCGGCCGCTGGGCAAGGCGGCCGAGAAGCTCCGCCAGGCCGCCGACCTCGAGCACTGGGCCGCCTTCGGGCAGTCCTTCGAGCGGCTTGGCCGCACCCTGGTCGCCGCGGCCCGCGGCGACCTCGGCCCGGCGCCGGCCACCGCGCTGGTGCTCTCCGGCGACGTGCACCACGCCTACGCCGCCGAGCTGGTCCGCCCCGGCGGGCTGCGCAGCCGGGTGCACCAGCTCACCGTCTCCCCGCTGCACAACCAGGCCCCGCACGCCATCGAGATCGGCTTCAAGGTCGGCTGGAGCCGGTGGGCCCGGGCGCTGACCCGCGGCATCGGCGCGCTGGCCCGGGTGGGGACGTCCCAGCTGCGGTGGGAGAAGGAGGCCGGCCCGTTCTTCGGCAACGAGCTGGGCGAGCTGGTCCTCGACGGCCGCGACGCCCGGTTCCGGCTGTTCGCCACCAGCCGGGACGACGCCGGGCGCCCCCACTTCGACCAGGTGCTGGACGCCGAACTGTCCTAGTCCGGTGATGATGGACCGGTGAGCAAGCCCGCCCCCGGACCCGACCAGCCGCCCATCCCGGTGCGCCTGCTGACCTTCAACGTCCACCACGGCGTGGGCGACGACGGCCGGCACGACCTGGCGCGGCTGGCCCAGCTGCTGGCCGCGGCCGACGCCGACCTGATCTGCCTGCAGGAGGTCGACCGGCACTACGGCCCGCGCAGCGAGGGCGTCGACCAGGCGCTCCTGCTGTCCCGGGGGCTGGACATGCAGCTGGCCTGGGGCCCGGCGATCGACCAGCCGGGCACGCCCGAGCGCAGGCAGTACGGCAACGCGCTGCTGTCCCGGCTGCCGATCCTGGTCAGCGACGTGCACCCGCTGCCCGGCGACGGGGAACCGCGCAGCGCGCTGCGCACCCTGGTGGAGCTCGACGGCGGCGCACTGTGGGTCACCACCACCCACCTGAGCTCCCGCTCGGCGGCCGACCGGGCCGCCCAGGCCGCCGCGGTGGCCGGGCTGCACACCGGGGCGATGGAGACCGGCGTGGTGGTCGGTGACCTCAACGCCGACGCCGGCGCCCCGGAGCTCGACGTCCTGCGGGAGCGGTTCACCGACGCCTGGCTCCTGGCCCGGGCCCGGGCCGACCAGGCCCCGCGGTGGTCCCTGCACCGCGACGCGGGCCGCACCCACCCCGCTCGCCGTCCGCACGTCCGGATCGACCAGGTGTGGGTGTCGGCGGGCGTGACCGTCACCGCGGCCGAGGTGCTCGACGGCTCGGGCTGCTCCGACCACCACCCGCTGCAGGTGGACCTGGAGATCCGCTCCGGGGTGTGAGCGGGCTCAGGCGACGTCGGGCTCGCGCAGCCGCTGGCTGATCACCCCGGTGATGCCGTCGCCGCGCATGCTGACCCCGTAGAGGGCGTCGGCGATCTCCATCGTCCGCTTCTGGTGGGTGATGATGATCAGCTGCGAGGTGTCGCGGAGCTGCTCGACCAGGGTGAGCAACCGGCCCAGGTTGACGTCGTCGAGGGCGGCCTCGACCTCGTCGAGCACGTAGAACGGCGAGGGCCGGGCCCGGAATATGGCCACCAGCAGCGCGACGGCGGTCAGCGAGCGCTCCCCGCCGGACAGCAGCGAGAGCCGCTTGACCTTCTTGCCCGGCGGCCGGGCCTCGACCTCGACGCCGGTGGTGAGCAGGTCGTCGGGGTCGGTGAGGAAGATCCGCCCCTCCCCGCCCGGGAACAGTGTGGCGAAGACCGCGGCGAACTCCCGCTGCGTGTCGGCGAACGCGGCGGCGAACACCTCGTGGATGCGGGCGTCGACCTCGCGGACGACGGTGAGCAGATCCCGCCGGGTGGCCTTGAGGTCCTCAAGCTGGGTGGCCAGGAACGTGTGCCGCTCCTCCAGCGCCGCGAACTCCTCCAGGGCGAGGGGGTTGACGCTGCCCAGGGTGGCGAGGTCCCGCTCGGCGCGGGCGGCCCGCCGCTCCTGGGTCGCCCGGTCGTAGCGGACCGGCTGCGGCTCGGGGTCGCCGGCCGCCTCGGCCGCGGCGACCTGCGCCTGGGTGGGCTGCACCGGCGCGGCCGGGCCGTACTCGGCGACCAGGGTGGGCAGGTCGACGCCGTACTCCTCGGCTGCCCGCGCCTCCAGCGCCTCGATCCGCAGCCGCTGCTCGGCGCGGGCGACCTCGTCCCGGTGTACCTCGTCGGTGAGCCGGTCCAGCTCAGCGGTGTGCTCGCGCACCTGCGCGCGGACGACGAGCAGCTGCGCCTCCCGGCCGGTGCGGGCCTCGGCCAGCGCATCCCGCTCGGCCTCGGCCCGGGCCAGCGAGGTGGCCAGGGCGGTGAGCGCGGTCTCGGCCCCGGCCCGGACGCCGGCGGCCACCCGGGCGCCACGCTCGCGGGCGACCCTCGCGGCGGCGGCCCGCTCCCGCGCCGTGCGCTCGGCGCGGG
>JAOPUQ010000434.1 GCA_025963425.1 Modestobacter sp.
TCATCCGCACCCTCGAGGAGCAGGGCGCGCTGACCATCTCGCGGGGAGGCGAGGATGACTTCGTCGCGTGAGTCGGTGCTGCTGCGCGGCGCGTCGGCCGCCACGGCCACGCCCTGGCAGCGGGTGCACCGTCCGGCCCCCGTCCCCGACCCGCACGGCCGGCCGGTGGTCCCCTCCGCGCCCACCGCGGCCGTCCCGCAGGCCGACCGGGACACGCCCCGGCCCACCATCGTGGAGACCACCCCGGTCGCCCCGCCGGTCGCCCCGCCGGTGGCCGAGTCGCTGACCTGGGCCGAGGCGCCGACGGAGGCCACGCCGTACACCGGTGCCGAGCGCCGGTCGGGCGAGGACCGCCGGTTGCGCAGCCGGACCCGGCTCAGCGAGGTGTACGCCGAGCAGCTGGACCAGCTCCGGGAGCAGGCGCGCAGCCAGGGCTGGGCGGTCGGTCACGCCGAGGGCGTCACGGCTGCCGCCGAGGTCATCGCCGCCGCCGAGGCGGCCGCGGAGGTCCGGCTGGCCGAGGCCCAGGCACGCTGGGAACGCCGGCTGGCCACGGCCACCGCTGCCCTCGGGTCGGCCGCCGCCCAGCTCGAGGCGACGGCCGCGCCGGTCGTCGACGAGCTGCGCGACAGCGTCCTGGACGCCGTCGTCACCCTGGTCGGCGACCTGCTCGGCCGGGAGCTCGCCACCACCGACACCGCCGGCCTGGACGCCCTGCGCCGGGCACTGACGCTGTGCCCCACCGACGTCCCGGTCGTCGTCCGGCTGCACCCCGACGACCTTGCGGAGGTGGCGGCCGACGAACTGGCGGCGTTGCCGCCCTCGGTCACCGTTCTCGGTGACGTCACCGTCGAACGGGCCGGAGCCCTCGCCGAGGCGGGCACCACCCGGGTGGATGCCCAGCTGGGCGTGGCACTGGAGCGCGTCCGCGCGGTGCTCCGCTCGTGAACCTGGCCGGCCAGATGGGCCTGCTGGACCGGGCCCGGGTCGCCGCCCGCCCCGTCGTCACCGGTGTCGTCACCGGCGCCATGGGGCTCACCCTCACCGTCGAGGGGATCAGCGCCGCCGTCGGCGACCTGGTGGAGGTCAACCCGGGCACCCGGCCGCTGCTGGCCGAGGTCGTCGCCCTGAGCCGGGACCGGTTGACCTGCATGCCGCTCGGCGACCTCTCCGGCGTGCACGCCGGCGCACCGGTCCGCCCGACCGGCCTGCCGCTGCAGGTGCCCGTCGGCCAGGCCCTGCTGGGCCGGGTGCTCGACGGACTCGGCCGGCCGCTGGACGGCGGTCCCCCGCTGGGCTCGCTGGTCTCCTACGTCGACCTCACCAGCCAGACCCCCAACGCCCTCACCCGCGCCCGCGTCGACCAGCCGCTGGCCACCGGCGTGCGTGCGCTGGACACCCTCGTCCCCGTCGGCCGTGGTCAGCGGCTGGGCATCTTCGCCGGCTCCGGGGTCGGCAAGTCCACGCTGCTGAGCCAGATCACCCGCGGCACCGACGCCGACATCCGGGTCATCGGACTGATCGGTGAGCGTGGCCGCGAGGTGCGCGAGTTCCTCGAGGAGGACCTGGGTGCCGAGGGCATGGCCAACACCGTGGTCGTCGTCGCCACCTCCGACGAGCCACCGCTGGTCCGCCTCAAGGCCGCCTTCGTGGCCACCCGCATCGCCGAGGCCTTCCGCGACCAGGGTCGCGACGTGCTGCTGATGATGGACTCGATCACCCGCACGGCGATGGCCCAGCGCGAGGTCGGCCTGTCCGCCGGCGAGCCGCCGGCCACCCGCGGCTACCCGCCCAGCGTCTTCGCGATGCTGCCCAAGTTGCTGGAGAAGGCCGGCACGAGCACCACCGGGTCGATCACCGGCCTCTACACGGTGCTGGTGGAGGGCGACGACCACAACGAGCCGATCGCCGACACCGCCCGGTCGATCCTGGACGGGCACGTGGTGCTGACCCGCAAGCTGGCCACCACCGGGCACTTCCCGGCCATCGACGTCCTGGAGTCGATCTCGCGGGTGGCCACCGCGGTCGTGCCGGGAGCCCAGATGACCGACGCCCGCGAGATCCGCCGGCTGCTCGGCGCGCTGCGCGACGTCCGGGAGCTCATCGAGATCGGCGCCTACCAGGCCGGCAGCGACCCGCTGGTCGACCGGGCCCGCCGACTGGTCCCCGCCATCGACGCCTTCCTGCGCCAGGCCACCGACGACCGCACCGCCCCGGCGGAGGCGTGGGCCCGCCTGCACCAGATCGCGACCACCGCGTGAAGCAGCCGGCCTTCCGGCTGGAACCCGTGCTGCGCCTCCGCCGCTCGGAGGAGAAGGCCGCCTCACTGGCCGCCGCCGCCGCCGCCCGCGAGGCCACCGCGGCGGCCCGGCGGGCCGAGGAGCAGGCCACCGCCCTCACCCGCTCGCGCCTGCCGGCGAGCACATCGCACGGGGACTTCGTCGCCGCGATGGTCGCATCGCGCACCGCGGCTGCCGATGTAGCGGCTGCACGGGCTCTCGCGACCGCCCACGCCGAGCAGGCGGAGGTGGTGCGGAGCCAGTGGACCGCCGCCGCCCAGCGCACCAAGGGCCTGGAGCGACTGCGGGAACGGCACGTGGCCCGGCTGCAGTCCGCAGCCGACGCGGCCGAGGCACGGACGGTCGACGACCTGGTCACCCGCCAGCACGGCGAGGCCAGACGCAGAGAGGAGGAAGCGACGTGGACGGCCTGACCGCGGTGCACAGCCGGATCAGTGAGATCCACGCGCGTTTCCTCGGCTCGCCGGTGTCCACCCGGACCCAGTGGGCCAGCGCGGCGGCCTCCGCCGGCCTGGGCGGCACCAGCGCCACGAGCTCGTCCTCCGCGCGGGCCGTCGGCTCCTCCGGCAGCGGCTCGGCCGTCGTGGCCGCCGCCACCAAGTACCTCGGGGTGCCGTACCAGTGGGGCGGCACCGACCCGGCGTCCGGCCTGGACTGCTCCGGCCTGACCCAGCGGGTCTACGCCGACCTGGGCATCGACCTGCCGCGCACGTCCTCCCAGCAGGCCACCGCCGGCCGCGCGGTCGGCTCGCTGGCCGACGCCCAGCCCGGCGACCTGGTGTTCTACGACTACTCGTCCTCCCGCGCCGGGATCGACCACGTCGGCATCTACATCGGCAACGGCCAGATGATCGCCGCGCCCCAGGAGGGCGAGGTGGTCAAGGTGCAGTCCGTCGGCAACCCGACCGTCATCCGCCGCGTGCTGCCCGACAGCGGCACGACCGCGGCCGGCATCGCGGCCGCCGGCGGCAGCGGGGGCCTGGCCGGGGTGCCGTACGCCGACCTGTTCACCCAGGCCGGCGCCAAGCACGGGGTCTCCCCCGCACTGCTGGCCGCGGTGGCGAAGACCGAGTCGAACTTCAACAGCTCCGCGGTCTCCCCGGCCGGCGCCCGGGGGCTGATGCAGTTCATGCCGGCCACCGCCGCGGGCCTCGGGGTGGACGCCGGCAACCCGGCGTCGGCCATCGACGGCGCCGCCCGCTACCTCAGCAGCCTGACCGAGCAGTTCGGCTCCACGGACCTGGCGCTGGCTGCCTACAACTCCGGGCCGGGCACGGTGCAGCGCTTCGGCGGCATCCCGCCCTATCCCGAGACCCAGGACTACGTCCGCAAGGTCAACGACGCAGCGGAGGCCTGGTCATGACCGCCCCGATCTCCTTCGCCGGGCCGTCGGTGAGCACCGCCGGCGCGGCCGCCGGCGGCACCGGCTCCACCGACGGCGCACCGACGTTCTCCAGCGCCCTGGACGACGCCCTCACCGGGGGTGGCTCCTCCCCGCAGTCCGGGCAGACGGCGGCGACCGGCACGGCGGTGACCGGCACGGCGGTGATCACCGGCGACGCCGGCGGGCCGACTCCGCCCGACGTCGTCGACGACAGCGATCAGGGCCCGGTCCCGGACGCGGCCACCCTCCCCGGCGGCACCTGGGCACTGCTGATGGCCTCCCTCGGCCTGAGCACCACACCCCCGCAGGCACCGGCGGGGGACGACCTGGCCGCACCCACCGGGGCCGGAGCCGTCGGCGCCGCCGGACCGTCGCCGGCCGGTGCCGGCCCGGCCCTGCCGGGGTCGTCGGCCACGGCAGCCACTGCGGCCACCACTCCCCCGGCCGAGCCGCTGCC
>JAOPUQ010000440.1 GCA_025963425.1 Modestobacter sp.
GGGTAGGGGGCGGACCTGTCGGACCCCTCGTGACAGGCTCGACCGCATGACCGGACGACTCGTGCTCGGCGGCGCGCGTGCCGGCCCGCGGGCTCGGGCGTCATCTCCACCCGCTCGGGGGCCAGCACCGCCATGCCGGTCAGGGTAGGTGGCGAGCCTGTCGGCCCGGCCGTGACAGGCTCGTCGGGTGGTAACCGAGGGCGCGGGACGACTGGTACTGGGCGGGGCGCCGCTCGGGCAGCCCGGTGACGTCGGCCCCCGGCTGCGCGAGGTGATGGCCACCGCCGACGTGCTCGCCGTCGAGGACACCCGCCGGCTGCACCGGCTGGCCGCCGACCTCGAGGTGACCTTCACCGGCCGGCTGGTCAGTTTCTACGAATCCGTGGAGCAGGCCCGGTTGCCCGGGCTGGTCGCCGCGATGCAGGACGGCGCCACCGTGCTGCTGCTGACCGACGCCGGGATGCCCTCGGTGTCCGACCCCGGCTACACGCTGGTGCGGGCCGCGGTCGACGCCGGGATCCACGTGACCTCCGTGCCCGGCCCCTCCGCGGTCGTCACCGCCCTGGCCGTGTCCGGGTTGCCGGTCGACCGCTTCTGCTTCGAGGGGTTCCTGCCGCGCAAGGGCGGGGAGCGCCGGGCCGCGCTGACCGCACTGGCCGCCGAGCCCCGCACGATGGTGTTCTACGAGTCACCGCACCGGCTGGCCGACACCCTGGCCGACGCGGCCGCGGCCTTCGGCGACGACCGGCCGGCCGCCGTCTGCCGGGAGCTCACCAAGACCCACGAGGAGGTCCGGCGCGGGCCGCTCGCCGAGCTGGCGGCGTGGGCGGCCGAGGGCGTGCGCGGCGAGATCACCGTCGTCATCGCGGGGGCGGTGGCCGGCCCGGTGCAGCTGTCCCCGGCCGAGCTGGCCGCCGAGGTCGCCGCCGAGGAGGCCGCCGGCGCCGACCGCAAGGAGGCGATCCGGACCGTCGTCGCCCGCACCGGCATGTCCCGCCGGGTGGTCTACGACGCGGTCGTCGCGGCCAAGGGGTCCTGAGCGCTCGCCGTTGTGCCCTCGTCGTCCCAGGCATAGGAAGCTCTTCACCCAGTTTTCCGGGGAAGAGCGGGTGAAAAGCTTCCTATGCCTGTTGTGGCCCGGGTGCCTGGCGCCGACCGCTGAGGCTCAGGTCAGGGCGCGCGGAACTGGACCGCGCGGGTCCGGTAGACAGCGAGCACCCGGGCCCGGACGCCGTCCGGACCGCGGAGCACATCCGCATAGGTGAAACGGAGCACGACCCAGCCGGCTGCCGCCAGTGCCGCATCTCTGGCCAGGTCTCGACGTCGATCCGCGGGACTGGTGTGGAAACGGGCACCGTCCAGTTCCACTGCCAGCTTGACCTCCGGCCAGGCTCGGTCCAGCAGAACCTGGCTGTCGTCCAGCACGACGGCGAACTGCCCGACGCTGGGCGGCAGTGACCGGTGACGGAAGACGCTGAGCACGCCCATCGCCTCGAGCTCGCTCTGGCACCCGTCCTCCGCCAGGTCGATGGCCTGGGCGAGCGCCCGGCGGCCGCCGACATTGGGGCGCTCGGCCATCGATGACCGGAGCTGCTTGGTCGTCGTCCTCTGCTCACGGACGACGTCCAGCAGGAGTGGCCGCCGTTCCTGCGGCTCGAGCAGCGGCCAGGCGTCGACGAGCGATCGGGCGAGATCGGTGAGCCGAAGGCCTCGGACGAGGCTGCAGTGCGCTGCCACGTCGAAGTGGTTCCGCCGGTGCACGACCAGGCCCTGGGTGCCCGCGCGCCTGCTCGACTGGTCGATGGTCAGGTGGAGCGGCTGCCGCAGCGGCAGCACTCCCCAGACGTGGAGTGCCGTGGTGTGACTGAGTGCCGCCCCTTCTCCTGCGTGGACCAGGGCGGCACGCAGGCGCGTCTGCTCGGAGATGGTGTTCCGGCGGGATGCGTAGACGTGCGGGAAGACGCGTTGCAGCTGACCTCGCCCCACGTGGCCGTCGAGGACCGTGGGAGGGACGGCTCTCAGGAGTTGGTTGCGGCTCGCCACGCCGCCCGCGGACCGCAGGACCTCGTCGATGATGTCTCGCCATGGCACGAGGCGGAGGGTGCCGAAGGCGGGAGGTGGGGTGGGGGCTCCCCGAGGATCTGTGGACAGGCGAGCGCGGTGTGGATGGGCGTCACCGGTCGGCGGACCTCACGGGCATAGGAAGCTCTCCACCCGGTCTGGCGCCGGATACCGGGTGAAAAGCTTCCTATGCCCTGCGGGAGCGAGCGGTCAGAGCCAGCCGCTGCGCTTGAACCCGCGGTAGAGCAGCCAGCAGGCGGTCAGCATCGCCAGCAGCGCCAGCGGGTAGCCGTAGTGCCACCTGAGCTCGGGGATCCATTCGAAGTTCATCCCGTAGATACCGGCGATCGCCGTGGGGACGGCGATGAGGCCGGCCCAGGCCGAGATCTTGCGCATGTCCTCGTTGTCGGCCAGCGAGGTGCGGGCGAGGGAGGACTGCAGGATCGAGGTGAGCAGTTCGTCCAGCCCGCTGACCTGGTCACGCACCCTCAAGCCGTGGTCCTGAACGTCACGGAAGTAGGAGCGCATCTCCTCCGGGATCAGGTCGCTCGGCCGCTCCACCAGGGTCGACAAGGGCAGCTCCAACGGCCCGACCGCCCGGCGCAGCTGCATCAGCTCGCGCTTGAGCCGGTAGATGCGAGGGGTGTCGTCGGTCCGGGACGGGCTGAACACCGACGTCTCGAGTTCCTCGACGTCGTCGTCGACCAGTTCGGCCACCTCGACGAAGTCGTCGACGACGTGGTCGGCGATCGCGTAGAGCACCGCCGACGGCCCGTGGCAGAGCAGATCGGGCTGCTCCTCCAGGTCGCGGCGCAACTGGCTGAGCCCACCGTGTTCGCCGTGCCGCACGGTGATGACGTAGTCGGCGCCGAGGAACACCATCACCTCGCCGGTGATCACCACCTCGCTGGTGCTCGTCAGCTGGTCGTGTTCCACGTACCGCGCGGTCTTCAGCACCATGAACAGCGACTGGTCGTAGCGCTCGAGCTTGGGGCGCTGGTGGGCGTAGACGGCGTCCTCCACCGCCAGCGGGTGCAGGCCGTAGTGGGCGCCGAGGGCGGTCAGCGTCTCTTCGCTGGGCTCGTGCAGCCCGAGCCAGACGAAGCCGCCCCGCTCCTTGGCGACCTGCCGCGCCTCCTCCGGACCGGCGTCCACCCGCTTGCCCCCGACGTAGACGGCGCAGCCGACGACCGCGTCCAGGGACGGTGACTGCGGTCGCGGGCTCCGTCGACGGCCGGCCGGGCGAGGGGACCGGGCGAGCGGCATGCGGACGGCGGCTGACTTGTCGGTCTCGCTCACCGGACCTCCTCGTTCCTGCTGCAGATCTGCCGCTGCGCGCGAGCGGTACCGCGAGCGTAGGCATGCGCGATGTGCGGTCGCGTGGGACGCTGCCGCAGAGGTGATCACCATCCGGCCGGCGCCGCGCGCCGGCCGCCCGAAAGGGGACGGCGTGGCCGACAACGCAGCTCGGGTGAAGAGCATCGAGGAGTCGATCCGCGACACCGAGGAGCCCGAACACCAGCTCAAGAAGAACCTGTCCGGCCTGGACCTGGCCGTCTTCGGGGTCGGGGTGATCATCGGGACGGGCATCTTCGTGCTCACCGGCGTAGTCGCCAAGACCGCGGCCGGCCCGGCGGTGGCCCTCTCCTTCGTCATCGCCGGCGTCGTGTGCGGCCTGGCGGCGCTCTGCTACGCGGAGTTCGCCTCCACCGTGCCGGTGGCCGGGTCGGCGTACACCTTCTCCTACGCCACCCTCGGGGAGCTGGTCGCCTGGATCATCGGCTGGGACCTCGTCCTGGAGCTCGCGCTCGGCGCCGCCACCGTGGCGGTCGGCTGGTCGGGTTATCTCAACCAGTTGCTCGGCGACCTCGGCACCCCGCTGCCGACGTCGATCGCGGGCGAGACGGCCACGGTCAACATCCCGGCGATCGTCATCGTCCTGGTGATGGCCGGCGTCCTCATCCTGGGCATCAAGCTGTCCTCGCGGGTCACCTCGGTGATCGTGGCCATCAAGGTCGTGATCGTGCTGCTGGTGATCGGCCTCGGCGTCTTCTACGTCAAGGCCGCGAACTACACGCCGTTCGTGCCGCCGTCGCAGCCGAGCGAGACCGGCAGCGGGCTCACCGCCCCGCTCATCCAGACCCTCTTCGGGTTCGCGCCGAGCACCTTCGGGGTCGGCGGCATCCTGGCCGGCGCGGCCATCGTGTTCTTCGCCTTCATAGGCTTCGACATCGTGGCCACCGCCGCGGAGGAGACCAAGAACCCCCGGCGGGACCTGCCCCGCGGGATCATCGGTTCGCTGGTCATCTGCACGGTGCTCTACGTCGCGGTCTCGCTGGTCGTGGTGGGCATGCAGCGGTACACGGAGCTGTCGACCGAGGCGCCGCTGGCCGACGCCTTCCGCAGCGTGGGGCTGCCGTTCGTCTCCGGGCTCATCTCCGTCGGCGCGCTGGCCGGGCTGACCTCGGTCGTCATGATCCTCATGCTGGGCCAGTCACGGGTGCTCTTCGCGATGAGCCGGGACCACCTGCTGCCCCCGGCGCTGGGCGCCGTCCACCCGAAGTACGGCACGCCGTACAAGATCACCCTGATCACCGGTGGGTTCGTCGCGCTGCTCGCCGGCTTCATCCCGCTCGGCACGCTGGCCGAGCTGGTCAACATCGGCACGCTGTTCGCCTTCGTGCTCGTCTCGATCGGCGTCATCGTGCTGCGCCGCACCCGGCCCGACCTGGAGCGCTCCTTCCGCGTCCCGCTGCTGCCGGTCCTGCCGATCGTCTCGGCGCTGGCGTGCATCTACCTCATGCTCAACCTGCCGGCCGACACCTGGATCCGGTTCCTGGTCTGGATGGCCATCGGCATCGTCGTCTACTACGCCTACGGACGGCGCCGCTCCCGCTTCTCCACCCGCGGTGCGGCCGAGCGCAAGGAGGCCGGTCAGCTGCCCGGGGGCAGCAGCTGACGACCGAGCGGCCTCACCCCCCGGGGTGAGGGTCGCCGTCCCGCCCCTGCTGCGCGGCGGCCACAGCGTCGACCTGATCGGTGACACCCGTCCCCGGTCAGGGAGCCAGTTGTGCCGAGCACCGTCCTCGACGCCCCCCGCGTCACCGTCCCGCTGCCCGTCCGCCCTGCTGTCCCGGTGCCGGTGGTCAGC
>JAOPUQ010000376.1 GCA_025963425.1 Modestobacter sp.
GCCGCTCCGGCGCTCGCCGCCGCCGGGTACGCCGGCTTCTCCTGCGCCATGGCGGCCGGCCGGCTGGCCGGCGGCCAGCTCGTCCTGCTCCTGGGCGAGCGGCGGCTGCTGGTGGGCGGGGCGCTGCTCGCCGCGGTCGGCGCGCTGACCGCGGTGACCACCTCGTCGTTGCCGGTCGCGCTGGCCGGCTACGCGGTGGTGGGTCTGGGCCTGGCGAACGTCTTCCCGCTGGCCATCGCCCGCGCCGGCGTGCTCGGCGGGCCCTCCGGCGTCGCGCTGGCCACGACGGTCGGGTACACCGGCCTGCTCGGCGGCCCGCCGGTGATCGGCTTCCTGGCCGAGCACGCCGGCCTCCCCACGGCGTTGGGCACGGTCGCCCTGCTGGCCACGGTCGCCGCCGTGCTGGTGCTCGGCCTGGACGGCGACCGGATCCGGCGCCCGGCGCTGCCCCGCACCGGGGAGAGCTGGGTCGTGCCGGTCACTGCGGGCCTCCGCCCGGTCGCGGTGCGGGTCCGCGGGGGCACGGGCAACTACGTGCGCGACCTGCAGCTGCTCGCGGTGGACTGACGCCGGCGACGCCCTCGGGGCACGATGCGCTGCGTGTCCGACGCCGCCCCCGCACCGTGGTGGTGGCCGTGGGCTCGGGCGGCACGATGGCCGGCCTGGTCGCCGGGCTCGGCGCCGACCGGGTGCTCGGCGTCGACACCGGCGCCGTGCCCGACCCGGCCCACCGGGTGCGCGACCTGGTCACGCGCTGGGCGGCCCCGTGCCCGAGCTGCGACTGGTGACCGACCAGGTCGGTGCGGGGTACGGCCAGCCCACCGACGCCGGCGCCGCGGCGATGCGCACCGCCGCCCGCACCGAGGGGCTGCTCGACCCGGTCTACACCGGCAAGACGGTGGCCGGGCTGGCCGCCGCGGTCGCCGACGGGACGGTCCGGCCGGGGGAGCGCACCGTGTTCCTGCACACCGGCGGGCTGCCCGGCCTCCTCGGCCACGGTTTCGCCGCGGAGCTCGCCGCCGGTGTGCTGGCCGGGAACCGTGCCGGCGATGCGGACGGCGGTGTCCCGCTGTTCGGCAGTCGTTGACCTGGGCAGCGGCTCACGGGACGCTGAGTCACCCGCTCGCGGGGACGATCCGGAGGCAGCCATGACAGCGGAACCGACCCACCCCCGGCCGGCACGGCCCGGTCGCGGCACCGGGGTGGAGGTGGAGGCCGTCGACGCCGCCTACCTCCGGAAGCGGGAGCTGCGCAGCGGGTCGGCGGGCTGGCTGCTGCTGGCCGGCCTGGGGGTGTCCGCGGTCATCTCCGGTGACTACGCGGGCTGGAACTTCGGGCTCGCCGAAGGTGGGTTCGGTGGGTTGCTGATCGCCGTCGTCCTCATGGCGGTGATGTACACCGCGATGGTGTTCGGGCTGGCCGAGCTCGGCTCGGCGCTGCCGACCGCCGGCGGCGGCTACACCTTCGCCCGGCGCGCCCTCGGCCCGTGGGGCGGCTACGCGACCGGGATCGCGGTGCTGATCGAGTACGCGATCGCCCCGGCCGCCATCGCCACCTTCATCGGTGCCTACGTGGAGTCCCTGGGCCTGTTCGGGATCACCGACGGCTGGTGGGTGTACCTGGCGGTGTACGCGCTGTTCATCGGCGTCCACCTGCTGGGCGTCGGCGAGGCGCTCAAGGCGATGTTCGTCGTCACCGCGATCGCCCTGGCCGGGCTGGTCGTCTTCCTCATCGGCGCCATCCCGTACTTCGACGCCGGCAACCTGCTCGACATCCCACCGACCGACGCGGCCGGCGCCTCGGACTTCCTGCCCTACGGCGTGCTGGGCATCTGGGCGGCCTTCCCCTTCGCCATCTGGTTCTTCCTCGCCGTCGAGAGCGTCCCGCTCGCCGCGGAGGAGGCACGGGACCCGGCCCGGGCGATGCCGCGGGGGATCGTCGCGGCCATGGGCGTGCTCGTGGTGCTCGCGCTGCTCATGCTGGTCGTCACCCCCGGGAGCGGAGGGTCGGCGCTGATCGCCGGCTCGGGCAACCCGCCGGTCGACGCCCTGGCCGCCTCGGGGGCCTCCGAGGGGCTCACCCGGGTGGTCAACTACGCCGGCCTGTTCGGTCTGGTGGCCAGCTTCTTCTCGATCATCTACGCCTACTCCCGGCAGACCTTCGCGCTGTCCCGGGCCGGCTACCTGCCGCGCGGCCTGTCGGTGACCAACAGGCGCAAGGCGCCCGTGCTCGCCCTGCTCGTCCCCGGCGCCATCGGCTTCGTGCTCTCGCTGACCGGGCAGGGCGCGATGCTGCTGAACATGGCCGTCTTCGGGGCGACCGTCTCCTACGTGCTGATGATGGTCAGCCACATCGTGCTGCGCCGCCGCGAGCCCGACCTGCCACGGCCCTACCGGACGCCGGGCGGCACGGTCACCACCGGGATCGCGCTGGTGCTCGCCGCGGCCGCCGTGCTGGCCACCTTCCTGGTCGACCCGGTGGCCGCCGTCCTGACGCTGGTCGCCTACGCGGTCTTCCTGGCCTACTTCGCGCTGTACAGCCGGCATCACCTGGTGGCCTCGGCGCCCGAGGAGGAGTTCGCCGCCCTGGCCGCCGCGGACGAGGAGTTGCGGTGATCCGGCGGACGACGCTCGGCGGGCACACGTTCGAGTTCCCCGACCTGGCCGATCTGCTGGCCAAGGCGACCCCGGCCCGGTCGGGCGACGTGCTGGCCGGCGTGGCCGCGGAGTCGCAGGCGCAGCGGGTCGCCGCCCAGGTGGTGCTGGCCGACGTCCCGCTGGCGACCTTCCTCGACGAGCAGGTGGTCGGCTACGACGAGGACGACGTCACCCGCCTGGTCCTGGACACCCACGACGCGGACGTCTTCGCCCCGGTCTCCTCGCTGACGCTGGGGGCGTTCCGCGACTGGCTGCTGGCCCGGGCGGCGGCCGGTGACGAGGCGTCGATCAGCGGCCTGGCCCGGGGGCTGACCCCGGAGATGGTCGCGGCGGTGTCCAAGCTGATGCGCAACGCGGACCTGGTCGCCGTCGCCCGCCGGACGCGGGTGGTCACCGGCCTGCGCAGCACGATCGGGCTGCCGGGCCGGCTGGCGTCGCGGCTGCAGCCCAACCACCCCACCGACGACCCGGTCGGGGTGACCGCGAGCATCCTCGACGGGCTGTTGCACGGGTGCGGCGACGCGGTCATCGGGATCAACCCGGCGACGGACTCCCCGGCGCAGACCATCGCGCTGCTGGAGCTGGTCGACGCCGTCATCAGCCGCTACGAGATCCCCACCCAGTCCTGCGTGCTCGCCCACGTCACCACCACGCTGCGGGCGATGGAGGCCGGCGCCCCGGTGGACCTGGTCTTCCAGTCCGTGTCCGGCACCCAGGCCGGGAACGCAAGCTTCGGCGTCACCCTCGAGCTGCTCGCCGAGGCCCGGGCCGGCGCGCTGGCGCTCGGCCGCGGCACCGTCGGGCGCAACGTCACCTACTTCGAGACCGGCCAGGGCTCGGCGCTGTCGGCCGACGCGCACCACGGGGTCGGCGGCCGGGCGATCGACCAGCAGACGCTGGAGTGTCGGGCGTACGGGGTGGCCCGGCACTTCGAACCACTGCTGGTCAACACCGTGGTCGGGTTCATCGGCCCGGAGTACCTCTACGACGGCAAGCAGGTGGTCCGGGCCGGGCTGGAGGACCACTTCTGCGGCAAGCTGCTGGGCCTGCCGATGGGCGTGGACGTCTGCTACACGAACCACGCCGAGGTGGACGGCGACGACACCGACACGTTGACCCTGCTGCTGGGGGCGGCCGGCTGCTCGTTCGTCATCGCCGTCCCGGGCTCGGACGACGTGATGCTGCACTACCAGTCGCTGTCGTTCACCGACGTGCTCACCGCCCGCCAGGTGCTCGGGCTGCAGCCCGCGCCGGAGTTCGTCGCCTGGCTGTCGCGGATGGAGCTGCTCGACGACGACGGGCGGGTGCGCTCGCTGGCCCCCGACGCACCGGCGGCCCGGACCCTGCTCGCGGCGGCCCGCTGATGAGCACCGTCGACGCCGATCCCTGGGCGGTGCTGCGGCAGGCGACGCGCGCCCGGGTCGCGCTGGGCCGGGCCGGGGATGCG
>JAOPUQ010000009.1 GCA_025963425.1 Modestobacter sp.
CATGACGATGTTCCTGCGTGATGGCGGCGGCCCCGTTGCGCTGTGCTGTGTTCCGGCGGTCGGCGCTCACACGTGTCTGCAGGAGGCGTGTCCGCGGTGCGACGATGCTCGGTCATGAGGGGCCCGGTCGCGGAGTTCCACCCCGACCGGTAGCGGTGACCGACACCCGGACGGGGGGCGTGGTGATCCGGACGCCCGGCCAGCACCATCTGGTGCACCGCCCGGCGGACGACAGATCAACAGCAAGGACACCCAGACCTCGGGGTCAGTCGTAAGCAAGAGTCAGACCGCCGGACGGCAAGCCGGAGTCTCACAGTCGTAGGAGTCGCCGCGGGAGCCGACCGAGGTCACCGCCCCGATCTCGGCCAGCCGTTCGGGTGTAGCGGATGGCCAGGTACTGCCCGGGTTCGAGGGGTCGCCGCAACACCGGCTTGGTGCAGCGAGCGTAGGTCTCGAGCAGGCCGGGTCGGTAGCCCGCCTGGCGTTCGATCAGCCGCAGCGCGGCCACCCACGCCCGGCCGATTCCGCTCCATGGCGGGGGTGAACACGATCGGCTCGGACAGCGACCGGTCCAGCATCGCCTCGAGCTCAGCTCCAGGGTTCGGCGAGGGAACACGAGGCAGGACTGCGCACAGGCTCCGGGCCAGTCGATGTCGGCCGGGAGCCCGGGCAGGAACACCGCCGCGCGACGCGGGGTGCTCTGGACGCGCTCCAGTCGCCCCGACCGGGAGTCGGTCCCGCCCGGGAGCGGCAGGTTCACGTGGTAGTCCGCGGCCTCGACCGTGTCGATGTGCATGCCGCTGCCCAACCGGACGTAGCTGACCGTCGGACCGCCGACCTGTGTCGCGTTCAGCTTCAGGTCCAGGGCCGGGAGCGGAACGGCTCGAGCAATCGCATGCGCAGCGGCAGGAACGTCGACTGCATTGCGCCCTGCGCCTGGTCGAAGTCCGATGTCCGCGCCACCGTGAAGCGAGCGAACGGCCGCTGCCATGCTCGGCCTCCCGTCTCCGGCCCCGAGCAGTCACCCTCAGCGGCGTCCGGGCGTCGTCCCCGGTGACCGCGGGACGTACAGACCTTCTCGCTCGGCGCGCACGGCGGCCAGCGTCCTGGTCCTGGCCGACAGCTTGGCCAGGATGTGCTCCAGGTGAGCGGCGACAGTCCGCTGCGCCACCACCAGGCTCCGCGCTATCTCCTCGTTGGAACACCCGTCGACCAGGAACCCCAGGATCTCCAGCTCGCGCGCGGTGAGCCCGCGAAGGTCCCCGGGCGGTGAGGCCAGCACCATCCCGGTCAGCGGTGCCGGCAGGTCCTCCGCCACGGCCAGCGCAGTGATGCGCACATGCCCCGCTGGGACGTGGGCGCCGCCGAGCGGCCACAGGAACGCCGTGTAGAGGCACCCCCCGCTGATGGCCGCCCGTGCGGCGACGAGCACGGGTGAATCCGCCTCCAGCAGCGGGTGGCGCTCCAGACCTGGCAGCACGTCCGTCGGGCCGTCGTCGCGGAGAATCACGCCCGCGGTCACCCCGCGCACCAGGCGGGCCGTCGTCAGCAGCGAGCGCATCGGGTCGATGGCGGCGGCGAGCGTCGACCTGAGCCGCCCGAGCAGGTGTCGCGATTCCGGTGACGGCGCCTCCCTGCTGCTGAGGAGGAGCCCGAGGTGTCCGACGTGGCATCCCCCGGGGCCGAACAGACCGACCCCCAGGCCCTCGTGATAACCGGCCGGCACCAGGTGTTCGGCCCAGGTCGCCAGCTCCTCGGCCGGGTACGGCAGGTCGGACGGGCTCACGGGAGGGCACTGCCGGTTCAGACCTGCCAACTCGATGTCCTGCGCCATCACGGGACCGCCGAAGTGCTCCAGGATCGCGTTGTCGAGGTCAGCACTCGCGAGGGGTGTGAAGCGGTTGTGGGGGATGTCTGCGAGGGCCAGCCAGGCGCTGTCGAAGCGGACGACGCGACGGAGTGCATGCAGGAGCGCCTCGGCGCGACACGGGAGTGGCTCTCCGGAGGCGGCGATCTCGGCCAGCTCCAGTGCGGCGGTCGGGTCGTTCCGCATGGTCGGCTCCAACCGTCGCGCGTCAGCGAGGTTCGCGGAGGATGCAGACCAGGCGAGGGCGCATCGCCGTGGCTGTTCCTCCACCGCGGCGATCTGCCGCGATCCGCTTGACACAGAGACACATGGATGGCCCAAGGCTGAGGCTGCACACCATGGTGCCCCACGGCCTTTCGTAGGGTCCGAGCACACGGCGACGCACGCGGCGGCGAGCGCGCGAGCTGGTCGTTCCAGGGTGGCTCGCCGCCGCCGCTGCCGGGCACGCGTCGGGCTACGTGTCACGTCCCCCGGGTGGGACGCCTGGACCCGAGGGACCGGCTGGGCTAAGGGCTCTCACGCCTCGGGGCCTTGAAGTAGAAGCAACCGGGTCGATCGCCGACCTCCGGCGTGAACAAGACCAACAACCATCCATCCGCGCCCAGGCGATCCATGCCGGACAACGCATCAGCACATTCGAACTGCTTGCCGTCCGACGTGGCCGCCACCCAGGTGGCGGCGGTGGAGCCGGGCCAGCCTGGCTGGACGAATTTGAGCGACGCGTACCGCCATGCCGGTTCGGCGGCCTCGGGGTCCATGTGCGCCTCCTTCATGCAGCAGTTGTTCACGGTGGCCGATGGGCACCGGCCCAACGGCTCAACAAGAAGAAGCCGCCGGCGGCGGCGGCATACCCCTTGAGGAAAGGAGAGGCAACCCAGCGGAATCCGATAACGGCCGAGGCGAAAGCGAATACGACGGAAACGGCGAGGGAAAGCCGTTCCAGCTTGGCCCAGCTCATGGCACTCCTCCAGTCACGTCTCATCCACGGAGGTACGGCTAGAACGATCGGAGGGGAGGAGGACTCATCAATGCATCCCTCCCATGGCCTGCGTTCTCGATGGGCGGACCGTTTCTCCCTCTGGAACGGAGTCCGATGACCGGGGGAACCGCGCGGGAGCCCGTGACAGAGAGCATCCGGTCGCCAGGGCCGGGCGGAGTCCGTTGTCGTGGTCGGTTCCTCGACCCCGGACAGGACGTACCGCCCCTCGGCGGTGAGTCCGTGGACCACAGCGGCACCGCCGGCGGGCAGGCGCTGTCGAGGTCGACCAACTCGAACAGTCGACGGTTGACCACCGGCTCCATGATCAAGCTCCTATGCCTGCGCCGAGGTCCAGCTCGTCACCGGTGACGAGCTGGACAGGGATCCGATCGGACCGAGTCCCGCGATGAGGCCCGACTCGTCGTCCATCGCTACGACGTCAATCGGACGTCCATCGCTCCGACGGGCGCACTCGGGCACCGTTCAGCCCGACCCCGCCGGTAGGCAGACCGGCTGTGGTGCATCGAATCCATGGACGGACTTCGCGCGTGGCGCAGTACTACCACCGGGGCCCCGAGTGTCTCAAGCCCTGTGCGACTACCGAAGAGAGAACCGACGCGCCACGCCCGGAGTCCGTTGACCGCCTCGCGCAGCGCTGCGACGATGGCCGTCCCGTAGCACCTGGAAGACAGCCCGCCGACGAGGGGGCGCTGGTGATAGGTAGCAGCGTTCGACAATCGCCGGCCGTGAGCGGCACGGCGGAGGCTGTTCCCGGAGTTCGCCGAGCCAAGGACACGACCCCGCGCCGTCGTTCCCCATCACTCGCCGCTCGGCTCGCGAACAATGCCTTCCTGCTGCGGCTCCTCGCCCGCCCGTTGCGCCGGTTCGCGCCCGTGCTCTCGATCGGCCGCGTCGTCCTGGTCAGTCGTCATGCCGACGTGCTGGACGTGCTGGAGCGGGACGGGGACTTCACGATCGCCGAGGTGAACGCCGCGACCATGGACCGGATCGACGGCCCATTCATCCTGGGCATGGACCGCTCGGAGCAGTTCACCCGGGAGCGGACGATCCTGCAGAGCTGCGTGCACCCCTCCGACTCCGAGCGGATCCGGACGTTCGTGGCGGCGACCGCCGCCCAGCTCGTCGGGGCGGCCGCGACCCAGGGGCGGATCGACGTCGTGCAGGACCTCGCCCGCCCGGCAGCGACCCGGTTGGTCGCCTCCTACTTCGGCGTCCCAGGGCCCGACGAGGTGACCATGATGCGCTGGATGCGAGTCCTCTTCTGGGAGGCGTTCCTGAACAGCGGCGGGGACCTGGCGGTCCGCCTCTGTGGCGAGCAGGCCGCCGCCGCGTTGCACGCCTACCTCGACGAGCTGATCGCTGCAGAACGCGCCGGGCTGGACCGCGGAGGCGAGGGACGTGACACCCTGCTGACCCGTCTGATCACGGCGCAGGCCGATCCGGCGACGCGCCTGAGCGACGAGGGCGTGCGCCGCAACATCGCCGGCGTGGTCGTCGGGGCCGTCGACACGACGAGCAAGGCCACGGCCCATGCCGTCGACCAGCTGCTGCGCCACGACGGCGCCCTGCAGGCGGCCCAGCGGGCCGCTCGCGACGGCGACGTGCAGGTCGTCGCCGAGTACACCTTCGAGGCCCTACGCTTCAACCCGCTCAACCCGGCGCTGGTGCGCCACGTCGCCCGCGACGCCGTCATCGCCGAAGGCACCCGGCACCGGCGGCAGGTCCCCGCCGGTCACACGGTCTATGCAGCGGTGCTGCCCGCAATGTTCGACAGCGCGGCCTTCGACGATCCGAACACCTTCCGGCACGACCGCCGACCGGCCGCGGACCTGAACTTCGGGTACGGCATGCACTCCTGTTTCGGCCTGTACGTCAACCGGATCCAGATACCCGAACTGGTCGCGGCACTGCTGCGCTGCGACGGGCTGCGCCGGGCGCCCGGTCGCCAGGGCCGCATGGTCTACGAGGGCCCGTTCCCCGACCGGCTGCTGGTGGACGTCGCCGGTCCCGTGCCGACGGGGAGGGCGGTCTGACGTGCGCCAGGCCGCGTTCACGATTCTCACGCCCGTCCTGCCCGGGCACTGCACCGCACTCTCCGAGCTGCTGACCAGCATCGGCGACGCGGTCGTGGACGACCAACGGCTCGGGCTGTCCGGACTCGACCGTCTGCACTACGCCAGCTTCTCGATCCTTCCGGGGGGCGAGGGGCCGCGTCTGGCGTTCGAGGGCAACATCGACGGCTCGCCCTCGGCGTTCCTGGAGAACCTGCTCGACGTCTCGGCGTCCGCCATCGACGACGTCTACAGCCACTGCGCCGGGTATCCGCCCCTGGCGGACGGAGACCGCGAGCCCACGCTCCGCTACCTGCTCGACCGGGACATCGGCGCGGACACCTTCTTCGTGGCCTGGCCGGGCCACAGCCTGGACATGATCCGCCGGGAGGATGAGCTCCGACGGTGGATCCAGGACTTCCTCGACGAACCGGAGCAGGCATCACTGCGGCGGAGCGATCCCGAGAACGTCCATCGGGCCGTGGTCGAGGCCGTGCGGGACGACCCCTCGATCCGCTGGGCGCTCGAGGCCGAGCCACTTCCGTTCCTGGTCCGGCATCCGCGGACGGTGCTCGTCCTGCTGGCGGCGCCCGCCCTCGCCGGGCTCGTCGCGATCGTGGTGGCGGCAGCCCGGCGAGGCACTGCTCGACGACCGGCCCGCCTGTTCCTCGCAACGGTGGCAGCGGCAGCCGCCGGCGCGCTCGCGCGCCTACGCGCTGCCGAGTTGGCCGACGACCACCGCGAGCGCTCCCGGACCACCGACTGGGAGACCGTCTACACGGCGTGGAGCAAGAACCTGAGCCAGTTCCGCCACCGTGAGGACGCCAAGGGGCAGAACCACCTGACCAGCATCGCCGACATCAAGCCAGGGCTCTTCCGTTTCGTCACGCTGCGCACCGTGCTGGCCGTCATCCGTGCGGTCGCGACTCTCAGCCCCGTTCGCGGCCAGCTGGGCGGCATCACCTCGATCCACTTCGCCCGGTGGGTCATCACCCCCGACCGTCGACTGATCTTCCTCAGCAACTTCGACGGCAGCTGGGAGAACTACCTGGGTGACTTCGTCGACCTCGCCGCTCGCGGGCTGACGGCGGTCTGGACCAACACCCACAACGACGTGGGGTTCCCGCACACGACCTGGCTCGTGGAGCAAGGAGCGCGGGACGAGGCCCGCTTCAAGGCGTTCGCGCGTCGCGGCATGGAGCCGACGCTGCTCTGGTACAGCGCCTATCCCGGGCTCAGCGTGGCCAACATCTCGAACAATCGGGCCATCCGGGAAGGCCTGCGTCGCCCGCAGGACGCCGGCGGGACCGAGGCCTGGCTGCGGCGACTGTGACCCGGGAGCGACGGACATGACCCAACTCGAGCGGGAGGACGTCCAGGGCCTGGTGTTCAGCGGCTACGCCGCCATGCACGAGGCGCGCTACCTCTTCTACGAGGTCGCCGACCCCGCCGGCGCCCGCCGCTGGCTCGGCGAGCTGGCCGCCCGGGTCACGACGGGCAGCGCCGGGGAGGGTGCCCATTGCACCAACGTCGCACTGACCCACCGAGGACTTGCGGCCCTGGGCCTGGACCCCGAGCCGCTGAGCACCTTCGCGCCGCCCTTCCAGGAGGGCATGACGACGCCGTACCGCCAGCGAGTCCTGGGCGACGTCGGACCGAGCGCGCCGGACATGTGGGCGTGGGGCGGTCCACCCGGGTCCGACAGCTCAGCCCCCGAGGACAGGTTGCACGTACTTCTGCTGCTGTTCGCCCCCGACGGCGGCGCCATGGACAGCCTCCTCGATGCCGAGATGTCGCGGGCGACCGGGGAGGGCGCGCTACGGCACCTGCAGACGCTCCAGCCCGAGCCACTGCCCGGGACCATCAGCGCGGGCAAGTTCGGCGTGGAGCACTTCGGCTTCGCCGACGGCATGTCTCAACCGGTGATCCAGGGCACCGGGCAGGAGGACGAGCTGGCCGGTGAGCAGGCCCGCCGGCACGTCGTCGCCACGGGTGAATTCGTACTCGGCTATCCCAACGGCTACGGCGAACTGACCCCGTCACCATGGCTGCCCGGTCCGGACAGCGGCAAGGTCGATCTCGGCCGCAACGGCACCTATCTGGTCGTCCGGCAGCTGAAGCAGGACGTGCACGGGTTCCGCGAACTGGTGCGGCGTCTGGCCGGCACCGTCGGCGACGACGCTGATGCCGAGGCTCGCTTCGCGGCCAAACTGGTGGGGCGCTGGTACTCCGGCGCCCCGCTCGCGCGAACGCCCCACCGGGACGACGTCGACCTGGCGACCGACAACGCCTTCGGATACGCCGAGGTGGACCCGTACGGCGAGCGCTGCCCCCTCGGTGCTCACATCCGGCGCGCGAACCCCCGAGACTCGACCGCCCCTGAACGCGCGCGAGCCCTGGAGCTGACCAACCTCCACAGGATTTTGCGGCGTGGGCGGGTCTACGGGCCGGGGCTTCCCGACGCCGCGACGGAGGACGACCTCGTCGAACGCGGGCTCATCTTCATCTGCATGAGCGCCAACATCGAGCGGCAGTTCGAGTTCGTCCAGCAGACCTGGTGCAACAACCCGAAGTTCAGCGGCCTCTACGAAGAGCAGGACCCCGTCCTGGGCACTCCCCCGCCCGAGGGCGGCCTGTTCACCGTGCAGGGCTCGCCGTTCGCCACCCGGGCACGGGGCCTGACGAACTTCGTCACCGTGCGCGGGGGTGCCTACTTCTTCCTCCCCGGTGTCCGCGGGTTGCTCTCGCTGGCCGGGAGGAGCTGATCGGCACGTCGCAGGCGCCTGGTCGAGCCGGGCACCGCTCCCCCGTACTCGTCCGGCCACACGACGCGACCGACCGTCGCCGGCCACGCCGGTGGTGATACCGCTAGGCCTCCGCCGCCACCACATCGAACAGCCGGACGTGCAACAGATACTCCCCCTCCCAGGTGAGCGGCCCGGTCAGCCGGATGCGCCCACCGGTGCCGGGCGCCTCCACCGTCTCCGACAGCGCCGCGAAGGCCGCTTCCTCGTCCGGCTCGACGGCGCGGGGCGCGGCCGCCCGGCGGTCCCATTGGATCTTCTGGCCCGCGGTGAGGGGGACGAGCCGCACGGCCGGCCGGTGGCCGGCCGGCACCAGGTAGAGGCCGTTCTGCCGTGACTGCACCGCCCCGTCCAGCGACACCTCGAACCCGCGGATGCGGTAGCTCCCGTTCACCATGGCGCCGAACTGCTCGAGCCAGCGCTCCAGCGGCGGCAGCGCCTCGCCCTCGAAGAAGACCGTCGCGGTCGACGCCTCGGCATCGGGAATGGGGTCGACACCCCCCACGCCCTCCAGGCTCAGCAACGCCTCGTGGGCTGCTCCCCAGCAGGCCCCGATGCCGTAGGGGCAGGTGCTCAGGATCCCGACCACCGTGGGGATTCCCCGGGTCGCCTCCCGGACCGCTGCCCGCAGGGTGAGGGCGTCCTCGCGGGGCGCCTCGGCATGCGCCTGCACTGCTGCACGTGGCCCGTCCGCCTCCCGGGTGGGCACGGCGCGGCGAGCGGGGGCCGTGAGCTGGACGAACCGCGCCCTGGAAGGAACGCCCTGCTCGTTGAGCAGGAACAGCATGTAGAAGCCCGGCGGGCAGTCGTCGGGTGACGCCGGCGCCGTCACACGCAGGGTCCCGCCCCGTACCTCGTGGGCCAGGAACACGATGCGCTGGTGCATGTTGGTGCCGTGCGTGACCGACGACGGCGCCAGCAGGCTCACCCTCGTCACCGCGGCCACGTCGGGGCAGGTCACCTCGAACGTCTGGCCGTAGTCGACCGCCCCGGGCGCCGAGGTGATCTCCGGGCGGGCGCCGGCGAACAGGTACGGCGGCGAGAAGACCTGCGCGTCCCGATGGCTGTCGGCCGGATCATTCTCCTGGTCCACGCCGCTCACCGGGCGGTACTCACCGCCGCCGGCGCTGAGTACCCGACCGTCCGGCAGCAGCACGGTCGTCGAGTGGTAGCAGCGGTCCACCCGCTCTGCCGTGAGCTCGGTCCACTGCCGGTTCGCCGGATCCCACAGCTCCGTGGTGTGCACCGGCCGGCCCGGCGTCAGGTCGTTGAACCCCGGCGCAGCGACATCCGGCCCGTCCCCGCCGCTGGTGCCTCCCGTGACGAGCACGGTCCCGTCCGGCAGGAGCGTGGCGTTGTGCTGGCGACGCCCCGTGTGCATCGGGGCGGCCTCGGCCCACTGCGGCGCGGCGGCGTGCACGTCCATCGTCCGTACCGCCGCCGTCGGCTCGTGCGTTCCCGGGTCGTTGCCGCCGCCGATGTAGAGGAACTTCCCCGGCGCGTACTCGACGGACGGCGCGTAGTCCCGCAGGCCGTTGTTCCGCACTGCACCCCGTGTCCACCGGCCGCGGCCCCGGGGATCCAGCCACCAGCCCTGCGCCCGCGGCCCGGACATCAGGACGCTGTCCCCGGTGTGGGCGTGCATCCGCGGATAGAGATCGAACGAGCTGCCGTCGGGCAGGGACGCCAGCTCGGCCCATGAGCCGTCCCGCCACACCTGCGGGACCATGTTCGGCAGGATCTGGCCGTTGGCGAGGTACTGGCCGGAGAGCACGAGCACACCGCCGTCGACCAGCGTGGTCGCCGTCGGGTACCACCGGCCGTGGTTCATGACCGACGTGGCCGACCAGGTGTTGGTCCGGTGGTCATACAGCGCAGCCTGGTCGAGGCCCTGGCTGTCCTTCCAGTGGCCGCCGACGACCAGCAGCCGGCCGTCGGGCAGGAAGCTGTGCCCGGAGCAGAAGAGGTTGATCGGGGTCCCGTCGGCCATGGTGGGCTTCGGCGTCTCCTGCACGTTTCCCGTGGCGGGGTCCCACACGAACGGCGTGCACTCGTGGACGTCGAGGGACTGGTCGGCCCGGTCCCGCCGCCCCCACATCAGGACCCTGCCGTCGGGCAGCAGGTGCGCGTGGACCGCCACGTTGGGCAACGGGAACACCGGGCCCCACAGGCCCTTCTGCGCGCTGGACTCGACGGGGAAGGTGAACGGCGTCGCCTGCGCCGCCGCCTCGTCCGCGGTCGTGGCCGACGTCGCGCCGGCCGCGTGCACGAACGTCGTCGCGTGGTCGTCGTAGGCGACCCGCAGGTAGTACTGGACGACGTCGCCGACGGCGAAGGTGTCCGCCGCCAGGGTGGCTGCGAAGTACTTGTTGTTGTCGGCGGTGCTGGCGAAGAGCAGCGGAGCCGACGTCCACCCGGCGTCCGAGCGGCGCCGGAAGAAGACGCTGCTGCCGGCCTGCAGCTGGTTGCCCGGATTCCCGTCGCCTCGGAACTGGTTGCCCGAGAGGATCGTCACGTCCGCGCCCGGCACCACGGCGCCGACGGGGTCACGCATGCCGGCGTGGCCGCGCGGCTCGGGGCTCAGCGGCAGGTGCCAGGCGTTGCCGAGCTCGGCCATGTCCCGTCCCTTCGATGAGGCGCTGCAGACGGACCGGGCCCGGACGGCTCCGTCCTCGGTTCCTCGCCGGTCTGGGTGCCGGCCCTACAGCCGATCCCGGGATGTCAGTGCAGCTCGCCCGTCGCCATCGCCAGCAGGGCCGGGATGGACGGCGTCACGGCGAAAAGGCTGCCCTGGGTCCGGACGAACCTGCGCAACTCCGGCAGCTCCGTGGTGGCGCCGCCGTCGGCGTGGAGGACGACCTTGCCGTCCACGCCGATGACAGGGTCGGGACCGTCGGACCTGTCCGGGAAGTCGGCGTTGTTGACCCAGTACCTCTGCAGGAACTGGAACTGGTCCTCGATGCTCGCCTGGTAGCAGGCGAACACCAGGCCGCGCTCGCTGTCGATGCCGTGGCCGCGCCCGGCCGTCGGGTCGAATGCGGGCCCGAAGGGGATGCCGCGCCGCAGGATCCGGTGCTTGTTCGACTCCTCCTCCCCCACCGACGGCGGCGGCGCCTTGCGGGGATAGACCTTGCGGATGTGCGCGAAGCGCGGGCAGCGCAGGCCGTCGGCGTCGCTCTCGAACTCGAAGTCGTTGTCCTCCGTGCGCTGCCGGCCGCCGCGGATGTCCCTGTCCGGCGCCTTGTCCACCGGCGTGCCGCTGCGCCACCGCCCGACGAACCGCGCGGCCAGGGCATCAGGCGACAGCCGCTGACGTTCCTCGTCGGTCATCCCCTCGTGGGTCCGTTCGACCTGCGACCACCAACCGGGGACGTCCTGCGCCAGGCGGCGGATGACGAGGAAGCTGCCGTCGAACAGCCACTCGGGAACCTTGCGGAACCGGCCGTCCTGGCCCGGATAACCGAGGACGAACTCACCGGCAGCGACGAGGTCGGTGCCGGGCTTGCCGTCGACCTGCTCGGGGTCATCGGGGTCGGCCGGATCGAAGCCGGTGACGCCGGGCTGGGAGATGCCGTCCTTGAACCCGAAGTGCTCCTGCCCTTTGTGCGGCCCGGGCAGGGTCGCCCCGGCCTGCTCGAAGACCACCAGCAGACCGTGGCGGGCCGCGTTCTCCCGCTGCCGCTGGACCTCCACGGTCAGGTCGTCGGACCGGTCGGCCGTGACGGTGAGCACCACGTGGATCTGCTGGTCGGAGCGGCCGAACACCCAGTTCTCCGGCCCCGAGTCGCCCGTGTCACCGAGCTCGTCGGCAGAGGCCGCGGCACCGTCCAGGAACAGCTGGCCTCCCGGGTCGACGCCGTCGGCCCGCAACTGCTCCGCCGCGTCCGGCGCCAGCACCACCAGGCCCGGCGCCGTGAGGCTCACGCTGACCCAGACGGCGGACAGGTGCTCGGGATCGCTGCCGCTCAGGCGCAGCGCCCTCGAGTAGGCCTGGTTGAACGTGGCCACCTGCGCGGTCGTGGCGATGCGCGGCAGTGTCCCGTGCAGCCACGCCCGCCCCTGCTCGGCCGAGGGGAGCTGCAGGAAGAGCATCGTCTGGACGTCCTTGTTGAAGGCCGCCAGCACGTTGCCCTGGATGGCCGTGGAGGTGCGGAGTTCGTCACCTTGCGCGGCCGGCCGGGGGCCCGGTAGGTCCGGAGCCGGCCTGTCCTGGGTGAGGGTCACGGGATGCTCCTGAGAACTGGGGTGTCAGGTCGGGCGAGCGATCTTCCGGACTCCTTGCTGACGGGACGCCATGAGCGCTACAGGGCCGCACCCATCCAATCGCCGCAGTGTCACTGCCCCGTCACCCTCGTCACCGGACTACTCGCCGGTGAGCCCGTCCACCGATTCCCGGAGGAGGTCGGCGTGGCCGTTGTGCCGGGCGTACTCCTCGATCATGTGGACCACGATCCAGCGCAGGCTGGGCGAGTTCCCGTCCGGCCAGGCCTGCCGGGCCAGCCGCTCCAGGCCGCCGTCGGCCAGCGCCTCCGCGATCAGCGAGTGGGAACGGGCCACGGCGTCCTGCCAGAGCGCATGGAGCTGCTCAGGGGCGTCCTCGGCGGCCGAGTGCCAATCCCAGACGGGGTCCTGCCAGTCCACCGTGTCCCACGGGGGCTGCGGGTCCCGGCCGTGCAGTCGGCGGCCGAACCAGTGGTCCTCGACGTAGCCCAGGTGCTTCAGCAAGCCACCCAGGGTCATCGACGAGGTGCCGACGGTCGCGCTGAGACCGGCTGCGTCCAGTCCCCCGCACTTCCACGCGAATGTCGCGCGCTGGAAGTCCAGGAAGCCCAGGAGGGTGGCGGTCTCGTCGCCGGCGAGGGGAGGTTCGGGGCGGCCCTGCTCGTCCAGGTCGGTCATGGGCGGCGAATCTAGCGACGGGACGACGTCGAAGGCCACCACTCGGTGGGACGCAGCCCGGGGCGCGACCGACGCCGTGCGCCGCCAGGCGGGTCACTGGGTGGGTTCGTCCTCCGCGCCCATTGCTTCGTCCACGGAGGTCTCGCCACTGGTGCGGCCACCGCCGGACTGTCGGACGTCCTTGCCGGTGCTGGCTTGCGAGCTCTCGTCCTCGTCGACGGACGGGCGCGGCTGATTCGGCTGCTCGGTCATCAGGACCTCCTCGTGGTGCTCGTGCACCGGAGCCGCTGCTGTGCCCGTCGCGCTGTGCTGACGGTGCGAGCGACCCGACCGAGGGGTTCCCGGCGACAGGTGGCTCAACCCTGATCCGGACGCGACCCTCGGCCGCCGGGCCTCCGCGTCGCGGCGCCGCGCCGGCCGGACCCCTTCCCCCGGGAGCGGCAGCGCGGAATGCTCCGGTCCACGACCGGGCGCTGCCCGAGCCGCCGCTGTCACCACGGGGACCTCCGCGCCGACCGAGCGCGTCCGACGAGTGGAGAGACGATGAGCGAGTCCACAGCGACGATGGATCCGACCTTCTACCGCAGCCCGAGCGAGGCGATCGAGGCGCCGCGGGAGGAGTTGGCCTACGTGGTCGCCTTCGACCGCGCGGGGCAGCGGGCGGACGCACTCACCGTGATCGACGTCGACCCCGGGTCGGCCGGGTACGGCCGCGTGGTCGGTTGGTCCGACCTGCCGACCGTCGGCGACGAGTTGCACCACTTCGGCTGGAACGCCTGCTCCAGCGCCCTGAAGCACGAGGGGCACGACATGGGCGGCGACGGCCTCCAGCGCCGCTACCTGCTCCTGCCGGGCCTGCGCAGCTCGCGCATCCACGTCTACGACACCCAGCCCGACCCCCGTTCCCCCCGGCTGCACAAGACCATCGAGGCCGGTGAGCTGGCGGGCAAGGCCGGCTACTCACGGCCGCACACGCTGCACTGCGGGCCGGACGGCGTCTTCCTCACCTGCCTGGGCAGCGGGAACGGCGCCGGTGCCGACGGTCCGGGCGGCATCGCGTTGCTCGACCACAGCACATTCGACGTGCTGCGGGCGTGGGAGACCGACCGGGGCCCGCAGTACCTGGCCTACGACGCCTGGTGGCACCTCAACCAGAACACGCTGATCTCCAGCGAGTGGGGCACCCCGTCCATGATCGAGGACGGCCTGGTGCCCGAGCTGCTGCTCGGCCAGAAGTACGGCCACCGCCTGCACTTCTGGGACCTCGCCACGGGCACCAACCGGACGACGGTCGACCTCGGCGCCGAGCACCAGATGGTGCTGGAGCTGCGGCCCTCCCACGACCCCGAGGCGACGTGGGGGTTCGCCGGCGTCGTGATCTCCACGGCCGACCTCTCCGCCTCGGTGTGGCGCTGGCACCGCGAGGGCACCGAGTGGCAGGTCGACAAGGTCATCACCATCCCGGCCGAGCCGGCCGACCCCGCGGACCTCCCGCCGGCCCTGCAGCCGTTCGCCGCCGTCCCGCCACTGGTCAGCGACATCGACCTGTCCGTCGACGACCGGATGCTGTACGTCTCCTGCTGGGGCACCGGTGAGCTCAAGCAGTTCGACGTCTCCGACCCCGCCCAGCCCCGCGAGGTCGGATCGGTCCACCTCGGCGGGATCGTCCGCCGCGCGGCGCACCCGGCCGCGCCGTCGGAGCCGCTGGGCGGGGGCCCGCAGATGGTGGAGATCAGCCGGGACGGCCGGCGCATCTACCTGACCAACTCGCTGTACGGCACCTGGGACGACCAGTTCTACCCCGACGGCGTCGGGGCCTGGATGGCGAAGATCGACACCGACCCAGCCACCGGCGGGCTCACCATGGACGAACGATTCTTCCCGCACGGCGATGAGTTCCGCGGTCTCCGGGTGCACCAGGTACGCCTGCAGGGAGGGGACGCGTCCTCCGACTCCTACTGCTACCGCTGACCCCTGGCGCAGCAGTCGGCGAGCAGCACGGGACGTCACTCGCCGGGCGGCGCGTCCGGGCTCCCCTGTGCCTCCGGGACGGGCGGCTCCGGCCGCTGCAGGGCGACGGCCGGTGCGGGCAGCAGGAGCACGGTGAGCACACCGGCGCCCACCAGCGCCGCGGCGTTCTCCCGCAGCATCCGTCCCGTTCCGCACGCCGATCTCGGCCAGGGCCACGAGCACGGGCAGCGCCGTCGCCGTCACCACGGCAGTCTGTGTGCGCTCGCGCCGGCTCAGCACGCCTCGGTACACCAGCAACGCAGGCAGACCGCGGACCGCGAGCATCCGCAGGAAGAACAGGACGACGCGCAGCGGGGCCTGGCCCATGGAGTGCAGGTCGAGGCTCATCCCCGAGTACACGAAGAAGACCGGGATGAAGAACCCGTAACCGACGGCGTCCAGCTTGGCGTCCAGGACGGGCGCGGTCCGTCCCGCCCAGCGGCGGAGAACGACGCCGGCGAGGAAGGCGCCGAGCACGGCGTCCAGGTGGACCCGGCCGGTGACGGCGATCAGCATGAGCAGCAGCAGGATCGCTCCGCGCAGCGTGATCTGGGCGGTCTCGTGCTGGCCGCGGGAGATGACCGAGGCCAGCCGGCCCCCGGGCCGCACCAGCCGTGAGCCCAGACTCAGCGCCCCGGCCAGGACCGCGACGCCGCCGAGCGAGAGAAGGGCGATGAACCGGTTCTGCGCTCCGAGGAACACCGCGATCGCCAGGACCGGGAACAGCTCCCCCACCGCCCCCGCCGCCATCAGGTGGCCGCCGAGGCGGCCGCGCAGCAACCCCCGCTCCCGCAGCACGGGCAGCAGGGTCCCGAGCGCAGTCGTCGTCAGCCCCAGGGCGACCGGCACGAACGCACGGACGATCCCCACGGCCGCGAGAACTCCCACCACGCCGAGGGCGAGCACGACCGACACCAGCCACGCGGCTACCGCTCGTCGGCCGGCGTCCTGGCCGAACAGCCGCAGGTCGACTTCGTAGCCGGCCAGCAGGAACACGAAGCCCACACCGACGTCGGCCAGAACCTGGACATCACCCGACGTGCCCAGGCCGAGGACGTGCGGGCCGATCAGGATCCCCCCGGCCAGGAGCAGGACCACCTGCGGTAGCCGGAGCCATGGCAGCAGCCCGACGACCAGCGGAGCCAGCAGCGCGGCGACGGCGACGGCGACCAGGGAGGCCACCCCGATCGAACCGTCCACCCGGTCCCCGTCCTCCGCGCCTGGTCCGGCGTGGCCCGGAGTCTGCCCACCTCCGGGTGCCCGGTCCAGGGTCCGCCGAGACCACCGCCCACCGGGTCGGCTCCGGGGACAGGGCCCACGCCCCGACCCGCGCCCTCGGCCGGTTGACAGCTGCAGGACGATCGGGACGTGGCCGTCGGTCCAGGCGGGAGGACCGGTGTCGGGCATCGATCCGGAGCTCGTCCCGGTGCTGGGAGGACGCCGCGCGCTCGTTGCCTGCATGCTGGCGGCGTTCCTGGTGACCTTCCTGGCCACCCGATTGATCACCCGGGCGATCCGGCGCGGGGGCGGGCCGTTCCGTGACGCGAGCGTCGGCGGCGTCCACCTGCACCACGAGGTGTATGGGATCTTCCTGCTGCTGGGCACCGGAACGGCGGAGTTCACCTACCGGCCCGGGCCGCCATGGGTGTACCTGCTCGCCGGCCTGTTCGGGGCCGGGGCGGCCCTGACCCTCGACGAGTTCGCGTTGTGGCTGCGCCTGGAGGACGTGTACTGGACCCGGGAGGGCCGCAGCTCCATCGACGCCGTCCTCATCGCGCTGATCGTCGGCGGTTTGCTGCTGGTGGGCGCCAATCCCTTCGACGGGGACGAGGCCGCCGGCGAGCTGCCCTTCGCGATGGTGATCGCCGTCAACCTCGTGTTCGCGCTCGTCACCATCCTCAAGGGCAGGGTCGTGGTCGGGGTGATCGGGGTGTTCCTGCCGGTGGTCTCGGTCGTCGGAGCGGTCCGGCTGGCCCGGCCCCGCTCACCCTGGGCCCGCCGGCGATATCCGCCCGGCTCGGGCCGCTGGCGGCGGTCTCACGCCCGGTTCCCGACCGGCCGACGGACCCGCTGGGACGCGTTGGTGGACCTCTTCGCCGAGGTGCCGCCACCGCAACGGCCGGGTGTGGTGGGCGCCCCGGACCGCGAGCGCTAGGTCACAGCGGGCCGGATCCGCGGCGAGGGTGGCCGGGCAACCGGCTCCGCGCTCTCGTGCGGCAGCCGGCGCTCGGCCAGGCGCTCGAGCAGGCCGGCGCCGAGCTTCACGACGAGCGTGTCCTTCCTCAGCAGACTGCCAGGATGCGCAGGTCCTCCACGGCACGCCGGGCGCCGGCACTGGCGCTGCGGCCGACCGGCTGCAGGCGGGCGCTCGCCCAGGTCACCACGGCCGGCATCGCCGGACGGCGCAGTGCGGGGATCGGCGGCCGGCGCACGGAGACCGGTTCGCCGCCGAGGGACCGGACCAGCACCGCCCCGACCACGGCGAACACGGACACGGTGCTCAGTGCGATCGACAACCCGGTGTACTCAGCCAGGAACCCGAGCAGCGGAGGACCGCCGAGCAGGCCGCTGTAGCCAACGGTCGAGGCCAGTGCCACGCCGCCGGCCCCGCCGAGGGCGCCGGCCCGGCCGATGGCCAGCGGGAAGACGTTGGCAAGGCCGAGCCCGACGAGGACGAAGCCGGCCAGCGCGACGGTCACCGACCCCGACCAGGCGGCGATGAGCATGCCGGCCGCGGCCAGCAGCGTGCCGCCGACGAGGAGCCTGTCCTCGCCGAGTTCGACGACCAGCGTGCTGCCGACGAGGCGACCACACGCCATGGCCAGGGAGAACCCGGCGTAACCGGCGGCGGCCAGGACCGGGGTCGCACCGAGGTCCTCCTGCAGGTACAGCGCGCCCCAGTCGGTGAGCGCCCCCTCCCCGTACGCGGTGCAGCCGGCGATCGCGCCGAGCACCACGAGCACCGAGGTGGGAACGCCGCCGCGGCGGTCCGGCTGCTCGTCGGCCGGGCGGAGGGCACTCATCGGTGGTGCAGCCTCGTGGGCCCGGGCCAGCGTCGGCCCGATCCAGGCCAGCAGCGCGAGCCCGGCGACGGTGACGCCCACCAGGTGCGGCGCGACCCCGACGAAGGCCGACAGCGCTCCACCGACCAGGGCACCGGCCAGACCGCCGAAGCTGAACCCGGCGTGCAGCGAGGGCAGCAGCGGTCGGCCCCACCGGGCCTCCACCTGCACCCCGAGGCTGTTGGCCGCCACGTTGACCGCGCCGGTCGCGGCACCGAAGAACAGCAGCGCCACGCACAGCTGCGGTACCGACTCCGCCATGCCGGGCAGCGCGGTGGCGACGCTGACCAGCGCTGCGGCCGCGACAGTGACCCGGCCGATGCCCAGCCGGGCGCTCAGGGCGCCGGTGAGTTGCATGCAGGCGAGGGCACCCAGGGACAGACAGAGAACGGCGATCCCCAGAGAGCTGTGCGAGGCGCCCACCTGGGCGCTCACGTCGGGGATGCGCGCGGCCCAGGTGCCGAAGACGAAGCCGTCCATGGCGAACAGGACGGCGACGGCCACACGCAGTCGCTGCAGCGGCAACGGGGCCGGAGGAAGGGGGGCAGCCGCCGATGACGGGCGACGCGGAGCAGACGTGCGGGCACGGCTGAGGACAGGCAGGGTCAACGCCGGTGTTCCTCTCGGGGCAGGGCGCGCGAATCCGGGCCCACACGGGGGCCGACGCGCTCGCCGTCTCATGACGGCTCGACAGGGGCTGCGACGCACCGCCTCCGGCCCCGGCTCGAACGGGTGCCAGCGGCGTCGCCTACATGAATGTTCAACAGCCGACCGCGCCGTGACTTCCGTGAGCCCACCCACGGGTCGAAGGTCCCTGGATGCCATGCCTGCATGCGGCCGGCGGAGACCCTGTGCAGTTGCCGCAGGCCCGAGCGTCCGGGCCACGCCCTCGTCTACGTCCGCAGGGTCACCGGTGGCACGACCGTCACCGGGCCGGGGCGGCTCTCAGAGCGAGGACCCTCGGTTCAGCTCCTCGTCGGCCAATTGCTCGAGATCGGTCGGCAGGGAGAGATCCGCCGGCGAGCCGCCGACGGGGCGGCCGTCCCGATCGGCATCCGCGCGGGGAGGCGACAGTCGGACGGCGTCCATGGCAACCAGGGCGCCGAGCTCGTCGGCCACCATCCAGATCTGGCTGATCCGGCCCTCGGTGATCGTCAGGACGTCGATGACCCGGAGGTCCAGGACCCGTCCGGTCGGCGGCAGCGGTCCGGCCGACGTGGCCAGCGTCCCGACCTGCCGGCCACTCAGCCGGAACGCGACGGCGACCCTTCCGCCGCCGTCCACCACGTCCAGCACCTGCCGCTCGAGCCCGTCGAACACCCCGTGGAGCGCCCGTGCGCGGGCGACCAGACTGGTCGCGCTGACCGGCGCGCCGTTGACCGAGACCGGGTCGGCATAGACCTCGCGGAACGCCGCCTCCGCAGCGGAGTCCTCCGGAAGGGGGTCGGTCCACAGCCGGAGCAGCCGATCGACGTCGAAGGACATCACTCCATGCTGCTCGCGTCGCCCCCGGGCCACCAGGGCCGCCGGGACGGGAACTACCCGCTCGGCACGTGGGCGGCGCCGACGTGCGTCACCGGGACGTGGAACTTGCGTTCGACGCGGCTCGGCAGGTCCTGGTGCAACCAACGAGACAGCCGTGCGGGCAGTGTGGAGACGACGATCTCGTCGAACTGGCGGGTGGCGAGCGTGTGCTCGATCGCCTGGAACGGATCGGGGTCACCGACCTCCCCGTCGACCGTGACCCCGGCGGACCGGAGCCGCTCCAGCGCGGCCTCGAGCCGGGACCGAGCCAGCTTCTCGCTCTCCTCCACGGAGGCAGGCACCGGCACCGGCACACCGCCCATCCCCGGCAGGATCGCCGGCGACGCCAGATCCGTCATCTGGGTCGCCGGGACGAGCACCCAGAACTCGGCCGGACCGGCAGCCAGGCGATCCGCCACCGCCTTGCTCAACTCGTCCGCCGCCAACGTCTGATTGGCCACGATCAGGTAACGGCGCATGGTGCACCTCTCGGGAAGTCCCCGGATGTGGACGCTTCGCAGCGACGGATTCTACCGCTGCGGGCTCGTCACCGGACCGGTGACGTGAGCCCGGTAGCGGCACTTCGGTCACGTCCGGGCCGCCGCGGACCGGGCGCAGGGACCAGCCCGCCCGAAGCGGTCATCGCGACCCGCGGCATCGGTTCTTCGTGGGGACGGCGTGGGACAGGACGGGGTGCGACAGGACGAGGTGCGACAGGTCAGCGCCGCCGCGCGAGGTCGGCGGCGCCGACGATCCCGGCGTCCGCACCGAGCGCGGCCAGCCGCACCTGCGGGGCGGCCCGGTAGCTCTTCGCGGTGAGCAACTCCAGGAAGCGCGCCTCGGCCGGCCCCCGGAGCAGCTCACCGGCGTCGGAGACGCCGCCGCCGATGACGAAGATCCCGGGGTCGAGGACCGCCGCGAGACTGGCCATCCCGTGCCCGAGCCACGTGCCGAGCACCTTGAAGGACTCCAGTGCCGCCTCGTCGCCGTCCTTGGCCGCCTGGGTGACATGCAGCCCGGTGATGGCCTCCGCCCGCCCGCCGGCGAGCTGCAGCATCCCGTCGGCGATGGCCGGGGAGATGCTCGCCAGCTCCTGCGCCTCCCGCAGAAGGGCACGGCCGCTGGCATAGCGCTCCCAGCAACCCCGGTTGCCGCAGCCACAGCGGCGTCCGCCGGGCGCGACGGTCATGTGGCCGAGCTCGGCGGCGATCCCGAGCCGGCCCCGGAACAGCTCCCCGTCCAGCACGATCCCGCCGCCGAGGCCGGTGCCCACGGTGAGCATCACCACGTACCGCTCGCCACGCGCGGCCCCGAACCGGGTCTCCGCCCAGGCGGCGGCGTTGCCGTCGTTCTCGACGACGACGGGCAGGCCGAGCCGGCGCTCCAGCGCGGCTCGCAGCGGCTCCTGCCGCCACGCGAGGTTGGGCGCGAAGATCACCGTCGCCCGGGCAGCATCGACGAGCCCGGCCGCACCCAGCCCGACCGCCTCCACCGGATGCTGAGCGCGGAGTTCCTCCACGACCGCGGTGATGACGTCCTCGGTCTTGCGCGGGTCGTCGGAGGGAGTCTGGTGGCGCGCCCGGGCGATGATGCGTCCGTCCTCGTCGACCACTCCCGCGGCGACCTTGGTGCCGCCGACGTCGACGCCGATGGTCAGTGCCATTGCTGCCTCGTTCCGTCGGAGTGGCTGCCCGGGCCGAGCGGTCGGCCCGGGCAGGTCAGGGCACGACCTGTTGGCCCTTGCCGATGATGACGATCCCGTTGGCGGACACCGTGTAGAGCTCGCGGTCGCGGTCGAGGTCGACCCCGACCTTGGCGCCCTCGGGGACGACGACGTTCTTGTCGAGGATGGCGTTGCGCACGATCGCGTGCCGGCCCACCTGCACGCCTTGCATGAGCACCGAGGCGTCGACCTGCGCCCAGGAGTGCACATGAGCCCCCGGGGACAGGATGGAGCGGCTCACCGTCGACCCGGAGACGACGGAGCCCGGCGACAGCAGGCACTCCATCGCGCTGCCCATCCGGCCCGCGGAGCCGTGCACCGTCCGGGCCGGCGGCCATGGCTCCTGGTCGGTGAAGATCGGCCACTGCGCGTTGGCCAGGCTGAACTCGGGGTCGACCGAGATCAGGTCCATGTGGGCGTCGTAGAAGCTGTCCAGGGTGCCCACGTCACGCCAATAGCCCCGCTCGGACTCGCGCTGGCCGGGGACGTCGTTGTCGCGGAAGTCGTACACGGCCGCCTCTCCCCGCTCGACCAGCATGGGCACGATGCTCCCGCCCATGTCGTGCTTGCTCTCCGCGTCCGCGGCGTCCCGGGTCACCGCGTCGACGAGCACGCTGGTCGTGAACACGTAGTTGCCCATCGAGGCGAAGACCTCGTGCGGGGCGTCCGGGAGGCCGTGGGCGTCGGTGGGCTTCTCCCGGAACGCCGAGATCGTGCGACCGCCGGCGTCGACCTCGATGACCCCGAACTGGTCGGCCATGGGCAGCGGTTGGCGGATGGCCGCGACGGTCACCCCCGCACCGGAGGCGATGTGCTGGGCCACCATCTGCTGCGGGTCCATCCGGTAGATGTTGTCCGCGCCGAAGACGACGACGTACTCCGGGAGCTCGTCGTTGATGAGGTTCATGCTCTGGTGGATGGCGTCGGCGGACCCGGCGAACCACCGGGGGCCGAGCCGCTGCTGCGCCGGCACCGGCGTCACGTAGTTGCCCAGCAACGTCGACAGCCGCCACGTCTTGCTGATGTGCCGGTCCAGCGAGTGGCTCTTGTACTGGGTCAGCACGACCAGCTTGCGGTAGCCGCCGTTGACCAGGTTCGACAGCACGAAGTCGACCATCCGGTACATGCCGCCGAACGGGACGGCGGGTTTCGCCCGGTCGGCCGTCAGCGGCATCAGCCGCTTGCCCTCACCACCGGCCAGCACCATTGCGAGCACGTGAGTCGCCACGAGGCGGGAACGTAGCCCTCATCTGCCTCCGCAACTAGCCCTCCGGGACGGCGGAGCCCTATCGTTCCGGATGTGACGCACGCCACAACCGCGCACGTCCTCCCCGTACCCGCCGGCGACCACCTGCGGGTCGACCTGCTGACCCGGGAGTACCCGCCGGAGGTGTACGGGGGCGCGGGCGTGCACGTGGAGTACCTGGCCCGGGAGCTGCGCCCGCACGCCGACGTCCGGGTGCGCTGCTTCGGCGGCCGGCGGGAGGAGCCCGGCGTCACCGCCTACACCGACCCGCCCGGGCTGATCGCGGCGAACCCGGCGGTACGGACCCTCGGTGTCGACCTGGAGATGGCCGCCGACTGCGCCGGTGCCGACGTCGTGCACAGCCACACCTGGTACGCCAACCTCGCCGGGCACGTGGCCAAGCTCCTGCACGGGGTGCCGCACGTGGTCACGACGCACAGCCTCGAGCCTCTGCGACCGTGGAAGGCCGAGCAGCTCGGGGGCGGCTACGCGCTGTCCAGCTGGGCCGAGCGCACGGCCCTCGAGGCCGCCGACGCCGTGGTCGCGGTGTCGGCCGGGATGCGCCGTGACGTGCTGGCCGCCTACCCGGGCGTCGACCCCGACCGGGTCACCGTCGTGCACAACGGCATCGACACCGCGCAGTACGCCCCCGACGAGGGCGCCGACGTGCTCACCCGGCTGGGCATCGACCCCGACCGGCCCAGCGTGGTCTTCGTCGGCCGGATCACCCGCCAGAAAGGGCTCCCGCATCTGCTGCGGGCCGCCCGCGACCTCCCGCCGTCCGCCCAGCTGGTGCTGCTCGCCGGCGCCCCGGACACCCCCGAGATCCAGGCGGAGGTGACCGGTCTGGTCGACGAGCTGCGCGGGGTCCGCGACGGGGTGGTGTGGGTCGCCGACATGCTCCCCAAGACCGATGTGATCCAGGTCCTGAGCCACACCACCGTCTTCGTCTGTCCCTCGGTCTACGAGCCGATGGGCATCGTGAACCTCGAGGCGATGGCCTGCCAGGCCGCGGTCGTGGCCACCGCCACCGGCGGCATCCCGGAGGTCGTCGCCGACGGCGAGACCGGGCTCCTGGTCGGCATCGAGCAGGTGCCCGACGGCAGCGGCACCCCGGTGGACCCTGACCGGTTCACCGCCGATCTCGCCGCCGCCATCACGCAGCTGCTCGACGACCCCGAGCGCGCGGCGGCGATGGGCGCCGCCGGGCGGCGTCGCGCCGTCGACCACTTCTCGTGGTCGACCATCGCCGAACGCACGGTGCAGCTGTACCGGTCCGTCGCCGGCCTCCCCGCCGGCGCGGACCCACCCGGGGCCGCGGCCTGACCCCTGCCCGGTCCGTCCGGGACAGAGGTCCTCCCGCGGCGCTGACTCCTCGACCCGAAGGACGCGACATGACCCAGCTCTCCCGAGGCGAAGAGCAGTTCAACACGACCCGCGCGATCCACCTGGCCGTGGTGGCCGCGCTCGGCGGGTTCCTCTTCGGCTACGACACCGCCGTCATCAACGGCGCGGTCACCGCGCTGCGCGCGGACTTCCAGATGAGCGCGGGGGTGACCGGCTTCGTCGTCGCCTCGGCGCTGCTCGGCGCCGCGTTCGGTGCGTGGGCCGCGGGCCGGCTGGCCGACCGGTACGGCCGGATCAAGGTGATGGTCGCCGCGGCGCTGCTGTTCGTGGTCAGTGCCTTCGGCTCCGGGTTGGCCACCGGCCCCGTCGACCTCACCCTCTGGCGCATCGTCGGCGGCATGGGTGTGGGCGCGGCGTCGGTGATCGCCCCGGCCTACATCGCCGAGATCTCCCCGGCCTCCATCCGCGGCCGGCTCGGCTCGCTGCAGCAGCTGGCGATCGTCACCGGCATCTTCATCGCCCTCCTGGTCGACACGGTGCTGGCCCGCAGCGCCGGCGGCGCCGGACAGGAGCTCGGACTGGGCCTGGAGGCGTGGCGCTGGATGTTCATCACCCTGGCGCTGCCGGGTCTGGTCTACGGGGTGCTGGCGTTGACGATCCCGGAGTCCCCGCGCTACCTGGTGGCCAAGGGTCAGCCCGAGGACGCCCGGCGGGTGCTCGGCGAGGTGCTGACCCGCGGCGTGGACGACCGGATCACGGAGATCCAGCGCACGGTGGACGCCGAGAAGCACACCCGCGCCACCTTCGCGGACCTGCGCGGACCGGTCCTCGGCCTGCGCCCCATCGTCTGGGTGGGCATCCTGCTGTCGGTCTTCCAGCAGGCCGTGGGCATCAACGTGATCTTCTACTACAGCTCGGCGCTGTGGCAGCAGGTGGGCTTCAGCGAGGCCGACGCCCTCACCATCACCGTCATCACCTCGATCACCAACATCGTCGTGACACTGGTGGCCATCAGCACGATCGACCGGCTCGGCCGGCGCCTGCTGCTGCTCATCGGCTCGGCCGGGATGGCGCTGAGCCTGGGCACCCTGGCCTACGTGTTCGGCACGGCGGACGTCGTCAACGGTGAACCGGCGCTCGGCGACACCGCGGGCACCGTCGCGCTGATCGCAGCCAACCTGTTCGTCGTCTTCTTCGGGGTTTCCTGGGGTCCGGTCGTCTGGGTGCTGCTCGGTGAGATGTTCAACAACCGGATCCGCGCCGGCGCCCTCGGGCTGGCGGCAGCTGCCCAGTGGGTGAGCAACTTCGTCATCTCCCAGACCTTCCCGACGCTGGCCGACATCGGCCTGGCGCTGGCCTATGGCATCTACACAGCCTTCGCGGTCCTGTCCTTCCTGTTCGTTGCGAAGTTCGTGCGCGAGACGAAGGGCCGGCACCTCGAGGACATGGTCTGACCGGCGGAGCTGCCCCCATGTCGGCGAACCTCTCCTCCGCGACCGCCCGCCCCACCGGCGCACCCCCCGCTCCGCTCGTCGGAGGCCTGGACCTCGGTGGCACCAAGGTGCAGGCGGTGGTCGTCGACAACGCCCACACGGTGCTGGGTGCCGCGCGGCAGCCGACCCCGACCCGGGGCGGACCGCCGGACGTCGCTGCCGTCATGGCCGACACCATGCGGGCGGCGGCACAGGCGGCCGGCGTGCCGCCCGCGGACCTGCGGGGCGTCGGCATCGGGTCGCCCGGCGCCGTCGACGCAGCGGCGGGCACGGTCAGCGGCGCGGGCAACCTCCCCGGCTGGACCGGCACCTACGCCCTCGGCCCGGCCCTGGCGGCGACCCTCGGCGTACCGGTGCACCTCGGCAACGACGTGCAGGTCGCGACCCGTGCCGAGTTCGAGCTCGGCGCGGGACGGCCGTTCACGTCGTTGCTGGGCGTCTTCTGCGGCACCGGGGTGGGCGGCGGCCTGATCCTCGACGGCCGGCCGTGGCTGGGGCGGGGCGCAGCCGGCGAGATCGGGCACATCGTCGTCCGGCTCGGTGGGGCTCGCTGCCCCTGCGGACGACGGGGCTGCCTGGAGGCCTACGCCGGTCGTGGCGCCATGGAGACCCGGGCCCGGCACCTCGTCCAGCGAGGCCGGTCGACCAACCTGTTCCAGATCATGGAACGCCGCGGCCGCACCCGGCTGGCCAGCGGCGTCTTCGCCCAGGCGCTGGCCCGCAAGGACGTGCTGGCCACGCGGCTGGTCGACCGGGCGGTCCGTGCGTTGGGGGCCGGCATCGCCTCGGCCGTGAACCTGCTCGACCTGGAAGCCGTGGTCATCGGTGGCGGCCTCGGTCTGCGCCTGGGGGAACCGTTCGTCGAGGCCGTGCGCAAGGCGACCGTGCCGCACCTCTTCGTCCCGGACCGACCTCCGGCCATGCTCCTCGCCGAACTCGGCGACCTGGGCGGCGCGATCGGTGCCGGGCTGCTCGTCGAGACGACACAGTTTCGCTGAGTCCGTGGGCTCGTCCGTGGACCGCCGCTGGGCGGGGCCGGTGACTCACCGTGCTCTCCGCCGCCCCCGAACGCAGCGGGCTTGCCGGCTTCCTGTCCACGCGGCGACGGACGTCGTCACCGGTCCAGCCGCGATGTCTCCCTGAGCCTGCATGGTGGCGCCGTGTGCCTGCACGTTCCCGCGTCCGCCGGAAACCTCCCCGCAGCAGGCGGAGCCGGCCACCGTGGCCGCCCGCTGGACGCAGGCGGAAGACGACGACCGCGTCGCGCCGTCGCCGTCGCCGGCCGTAACCGGCCGTGACCGGCCCGAGCAATCGGCAGCTCTGCCGATGTACACCCGGCTCCAGCCGCGATGCCATGGACCCCCGGTGGACGTGGGGATGACGAGGCCGCCAGCCATCCCGCTCCCCCGGTCCCAGCTACGAGGGCTGCCTCTTCCCGCAGCCCCAGCCGGGCTCGAGGAGGCGGGGGTGAGGACGAGATGACCTCGATCGCGCCGCGGGCCGGTGCGAGCCAGCCTCCTCGGTCCGTCGCCCCGCGGAAGGGCAACCGACTTCTGGGGCTGCTCCGCGCGACCGATCACCGGACGATCGCCCGCCGCGCCCGGTTGGCGGCGTTCGTCCCGCTCATCGACGGTTCCCGGCGGGAGATCCGTCTGCAGCCGATCGTGGACCTGGCGACCACGGCCACGGTCGGCTACGAGGCGCTGTCCCGCTTCACCGACGTCACCGGCGTCGCCCGGTGTCCTGAGGATGTCTTTGCGCAAGCCACCGAGCTGGGCCTCGGTGTGCGACTGGAACAAGCCGCCGCCGCCGCTGCGCTCGCGGTGCTCCCCGACCTGCCCCCGGGCTCCTACCTGTCGGTCAACTTCTCCCCACGCGCCCTGCTCGAGCCGGGCACCGCCGATCTGCTCCTCAGCGGACCGACCGGACAGCTCACCGACCGGATCGTCGTCGAGGTCACCGAACACGAGGAGGTCCGCGACTACGCCACGCTGCTGGCTGTGCTGAACCGGCTGCGCGGCCACGGCATCCGGCTGGCCATCGACGACACCGGCGCAGGGTTCGCCAGCCTGCAGCACGTCACCCGCCTGGCACCGGACATCATCAAGCTCGACAGCGCCTTCGTCCGCGACATCGACCGGGACCTCGGCCGCCGCGCCGTCGCCCGGGCCCTGATCGGCTGCGCCACCGAGACCGGCGCCGTCCTGGTAGCCGAGGGCATCGAAACCTCAGCCGAAGCCGATCAGCTGCGCGCCCTCGGCGCCCAGCTCGGTCAGGGCTACCACCTCGGCCGCCCCCGGCCGCCCGCCGCCCTGATGAGCCTGTCCCTGACCCGATGACCCCGCACGTCCACCTCGCCGGGCACCCACCGTCGCCCCAGCACCCTCCTGACGCCCGCGATGAACCGCAGCCGGTGTGCGTTCCGGGCGCCCGCATCGCCGAACGCCGAGATGGCCGATCTCCTGGCGCGACCGTCCAGGAACACCGAGGAAGTCCTCGATGACCTGGTGGAGACGCACGAGGCGGTGTTCGGGCCGCGTGCACGTGGATGAACCGGAGGCGGCTCGGTGGGCGACGCCGTCCTCCAGATGCCGGGCTCCGACGTGCTGCCGTTCGCGAAATGGTTGGTGTCGAGCGCGCGGAATCCGACCTCGTGGCAGGAGAACCTGGCTCGCCGTTCACCACGACCCGCTCACGGCATGAGGCGCGCCGCCGCCCCGGTGTGGGCGACGGTGCGGCACGCCGCGTGCCCACCTCGCCGCAGCCGCGGGACAGGGCGCGGAGCCGACAGCCATCGAGGCCCGCCGGATCTACTCGGGCTCAACACACGGGGTGGTCATCCGCCGTCAGGGCAGATCCGTCGCGGGAAGGCGTGCGGACCAGTCCCGACCCGTCGCCGACATCCGTGTATGCCTTGGCATTGGCCACGGAAGTCACGGTGAACGGCTTGCCGCGGTTGTCGATCCGCAGTACGTCACTTCGTTCGGCTGAGTTGTAATCGACCTCGAGGACCCAGTTCACCTCGTCGTGCGAGGTGAACACGTCCACGTCGAAGACCTCCTCCTCCGATGCGGTGACGGTGAACGCCGGCCTTTCCACCTCCTCTCCGTTCACGTACCAGGTGGAGACCGGTGGGCGATCGTCGAGGTTCACCTCCATGATTCGGGGCTCTGCCACACCGCCACAACCATCATTGGCGTTGTACCAGCCGGCTCGCGGGCGGGCCCGGTTCAGCACGGCTACTCGGACATCATCGATGTGAACCGCCGAGTCGCTCTTCCCCCGCAGGACGAGCCGGACGCTCTCTTCGTCGGCGAGAACGCCACCGTTCTCCTGTATCCACGTTTGGGTGTCCCCGCCTGCGTTCTGCACGACGGCTGCGAAATCCGCGGGGTCGACCGAGTCGGGAAATACGTAGTTGGGCGTCGCGGTCCGGTCCGTTATCACGTCATAGTCGAGCGGCAGGCGATCGCTGACCTGCGACCCCAGTCGGTCGAGGACGCCCGGAACGTAGTAGCTACCGATCGCACCGAGCACCCCCAGTGCGCCCAGAGCGGCAAGCAGGCCGGCCAACCGTCGGCGGAGTGGATGCATCCGCCGGTTCTCCGGAGCTGACTCGCGAGGCCCTCGAGGTTGTGGCCGGCCCTCGGCTCCGCCATCTCCCGGCAGAGATGCCACCGGAGACCTCCCTGGCGATCAGCGCTCTCCGCCCACCACGTGCCTGACTCCCATGAGAAGGGAGCGGTTCCCGGTCCGTCAGGACGAGTCCCGGATCCCGCCCTCAGGCGCCCCCGCCCGATCGTCACGTGGATGGAGCGCGGGAACGAGCTCTTCGCGCACACGGACCTGAGGTCGCGCAGCATAGGAGCGTCTCCGTCACGGGCTCGTCACCGCGACGTCAGCCCCCCCGGTCCGGGAGCCCTGCCGGAATGCCGTGCGCACCGCTTACGCCTCTTCCCCGAGCGAGGTGACGGCCGCTCGTCGTGTCCAGCGCAGGACGACCACGGAGGCAACGACGAAGCTCCCCACCACCGCCGCCGCGAGCAGGAGAACCATCAGCTGGGGCAGCCCACCCGGTCAGCTGTTCAGGTCTGGCACAGGTTCCCCCGCTTACCGTGCCGGACGTGAGTGCCCTCCTGGACCCGACCCAGCTGATCAACACGTTCGGACTGATCGGCATCATGGCGATCCTGTTCGCCGAGTGCGGCCTGCTGGTGGGCGTCTTCCTGCCGGGTGACTCCCTGCTGTTCACCGCTGGGCTCCTGGCGGCCGGCGGGCTGGTCGCCCCGCTGTGGGTGTTGCTGCTGCTCCTCCCGGTCGCCGCGATCGCGGGCAACCTGGTGGGTTGGTGGATCGGCCGGAAGGCCGGCCCCGCGGTGTTCGAGCGCCCCGACTCGCGGCTGTTGAAGGCGCAGTACGTGCAGCGCGCTGAGTCCTTCTTCGAGCGCAACGGGGCCCGCACGGTCCTGCTCGCGCGCTTCGTGCCCGTCGTCCGGACGTTCAGCAGCGTCATGGCCGGGGCCGCGAGGATGGACTTCCGTCGCTTCGCCCTCTACTCCGTCATCGGCGGCGTCCTGTGGGCCGCGGGAGTCACGCTGCTCGGCTACTGGCTCGGGCAGGTGGCGGTCGTTCACGACCACGTCGAGCTGTTCATCCTCGGAGTCGTGGTCCTCTCCCTGGTGCCCATCGCGATCGAGGTCGTCCGCAATCGCCGCCGGAGCCCTCGGACGGCGTGAGCCACGGAGTTCACCCTCGCCTCACCTCGGCGGCCCATCGGCTCGCCCGCCGCTGAGCGTGATGCAGCCGGCGACCACGGCGGTGGCCGACCTTGCCGGCGTGCCGCGGCGGCGGCCGGTCACGCGAAGCGGTATCCGACGCCGTGAACGGTGCTGATGGCGCCTTCCGGCTCCACCGCGGACAGTTTGCGACGCAACCGTGCGATGTACTGGTCCAGCGTGTTGTCGTGCACGACTGCCCCGTCGGGCCAGCCCGCGCGGATGAGCTCCCTCCTCCGGACGACGCTCCCGGCTCCGGCCATCAGGATCGCGAACAAGCGGAACTCCGTGGGGGTCAGGAGCTGGTGCCCTCCCCGACCGGTGACCGCGTGGCGGCTGGGATCGAGTGCGAGCTCCGTGGTGTCGACCACGGGTCGGGAAACCGACCGCTTGATCATCGCCTGGAGCCGGGCGAGCAGCTCACTGACGTGGAAGGGCTTGGTGAGGTGGTCGTCGCCGCCGGCGGCGAAGCCGGCGAGGACGTCATGCAACTGATCACGCGCGGTCAGGAACAGCACGGGCACCTCGATGCCGCGCGAGCGCACCACCTGGCAGACGTCGCGGCCGTCGGAGTCCGGCAGCCCGATGTCCAGGACGACGGCGGCGAACCGTGTCCTCGGCCCCCCGCCGAGGGTCTGCAGTGCAGCAGTGCCGTCGGATGCAGTGGTCACGCTCAGTCCGTGCTCTCGCAGCCCGCGGGCGACCAGCCCGCGCAGCGCGCTGTCGTCCTCGACGACGAGCACCTCGGATCCAGTCACGTCGAGCATCGTGCCCGCCGCGGGCAACTACGGCGAACCACGTTCAGGTCGTGTACAGGTGGCGCGGCGCCGTGGAAGGACGGCACACGGCTGGCTGAGGATGCTCCCAGCCACGCGAGGTGACCATGTCCCCATGGAGGACGCCTCGTGAAGGTCCTGGTCGTCGACGACGAGGTCCGGCTCGCACAGTCGGTGGCCCGGGGGCTGCGCGCCGAGGGCTTCATCGTGGACCTGGCGCACGACGGGCTCAGCGGCCGGGACGCGGCCACGTCAGGCGCCTACGACGCCGTCGTCCTGGACATCAGGCGGTCGTGACGGTGAGGCCGCGAGTCGTTGGACCAGCGCCTGCGTGCTCTCCGCGACTGCCAGGGACTGCACGGCGATGACCCGATCAGCTCCGGTGGACGGGGGGACGCCGAGCGCGACCAGCCGATAGCTGTCCCCGTTCTCACCCAGCAGGCGGCCGTCGACGGTGGCCGTGTCCGTAGCTCCCGGACGCGGCCGGACGTCGGACAGCCGGGGCACTCCGGTCAGGTCCGGGCTCGCGGCGATGACGCGGTCCCCCGCCGCCACCTGCACCTTCATCCCGTCCGAGGAGCCACCGAGCTGCAGGGCACCGACGCCGCCGGCCAGGTCGGCCGCGACCTCCTGGGCCCGGTCTGTACCGCCGTGGTCACCGTCTCCTGGACCGTGCGCCCCACCAGGGAGACGAGTACAGCGCTCGCGAGCAGCAACGCGATCGTGACGACCAGCACGGCTGCAGCGGTCGCCCGCACCCGCACGCCGACGCGGGACCGACTGGGGCGGGCCGCAGTCCGTGGCCGTCCGCCCACCCTCCGGCCGAAGCACTCACCGGCGCAGCGTAGAGGCGCCTTCCGGCTGCAGAGGCCGCAGCTGTGGGACTTCTCAGTCACCTCAGCGTCGTCACAGCACGACCGACGCAGAGTGAGGCGACACCGAGCAGCCACCCAGGCGCTCGCATCGATGGAGGATGAGATGAACCTGCGTCTGACCAAGACCAAGCTGGCCGCCACCGGCGCCCTCGCCGCACTCGTGATCGGTGGCGGTGCGTCGATCGCCGCCGCAGCCGGCAACACCCCCACCCCGTCCACCAGCGTGACGGCGGCCGACCAGCAGGAGACCGACGGCGAGCAGGCCGACGGCGCTGACGGCGGCCCGGGCAGCGAGCGGGAGGCCGCTGACCCGTCGTTCACCGGATCGGTGGCAGCCCCGGCCGCCACCGAGCAGGCCGACGGCCAGGAGACCTTCGGCGGCGCCGGCCAGGAGCAGGCCGCCCTGCAGGCGCTGGCCACCGTCTCCCAGTCACAGGCGGAGCAGGCGGCGCTGGCCGCCGTGCCCGGCACGGTGGCCGAGACCGACCTCGATGCCGAGAACGGCTTCGTCGTCTACACCGTCGAGGTGGATGCGGCCGACGGCACGGTCACCAAGATCACCGTGGATGCCGGGAACGCCTCGGTCCTGGCCCGGCAGGCCCAGGACGCGAGCGACGCGCAGGACTGACCCGTCGCGCTTTCCGCCGTATCGGCACCCACTGGTGCCGACCAAGGTGCCAGGAGCAGTCTCGGGCGATGCCCAGCCTCACGCGCCATGCTGGATCGGTGACGCCCACGTCCCCGGCCGGCAGCCACCGACCCACCGTCCGTGCTGTCCGGGCGCGCATGCTGCACCGAGCGCACCACAGTGGTCACGCGGCCGACGAGCCGGTCGCCCGACGGGGGGACGACGGCGTGGTCGAGGACAGCCGATCGTGTGGCGGCCAACGGCGACACCGACCGCAGACCGGGATGGGGAGCATGCGACGGCAGCAGCGGCGGGGCGGCCTGCTGGGGGCCACCTGTCTCGCGCTCACACTCGTGGCGGCGTGCACGTCCGGTGGTACAGGCGACGGCGCCGGTGCCGCCGCGACCCGGCAGTCCCCCACGACCGGCGCCACCGCCACCGCCACGTCCGGAACCGCCGCCGGCGAGCTTCCGCGTCCGGACCACGTGATGGTCGTGGTCTTCGAGAACGAGGACGCCGCCGACGTCGTGGACTCCGCCGAGGCCCCATATCTCACCTCGCTGTCGACGTCGGGCGCCGCCTTCACCGACGCCCACGGCGAGACCCATCCCAGTCAGCCGAACTACCTGGCGCTGTTCTCGGGTTCCACGCAGGGAGTCACCGACGACAGGTGCCCGCAGAAGCTCACCGGCGACAATCTGGCCAGCCAGCTCCTGGCCACCGGACAGACGTTCGTCGGCTACAGCGAGGATCTGCCGCGCGCCGGGTACACCGGCTGCAGCGCGGGTGACTACAGGCGCAAGCACAACCCGTGGGTCAACTTCACCGGCCTGCCCGCCTCGGTGAACCAGCCGTTCAGCGCGCTGCCGACGGACTACGCGCAGCTGCCGACGGTCTCCTTCGTCGTCCCGAACATGTGCCACGACATGCACGACTGCGACGTCGCCACCGGAGACACGTGGGCCAAGAACCACCTCGACCGTTACGTCACCTGGGCGAAGGACCACAACAGCCTGTTGATCGTCACCTTCGACGAGGACAGCGGCACCGCTGACAACCACATCGCGACCATCGTCGTCGGAGCACCCGTCCGCGCCACGACGAGCACGCAACGGATCAACCACTACGACGTACTGCGCACCCTGGAGGACATGTACGGACTCGAACCGCTCGGTCATGCCGCCGACGCCCACCCCATCACCGGCGTGTGGCTGCCCTGAGGGGAACCCCGGCGTGCGCCACGTCCGGAGGTGTTCAGCCGCCGCGGGTCAGGTCGGCCGTGCTGTCCTACCCCTCGTCATCGGGTGGGGCGCCCTCGGTGGTGTCCATCGGTTCGTCGCCGCTCTCGGCCGCCCGGGAGGCCGCGTCATCGGTGAATTCCCGGGGCGAGCGCGGCGTCGGAGGACCGGCCTCATCGCCTGATTGTCGCCGGCGAATCCTTGCCATCTCCTCCCGCAATCGCTGGGCGCGTGCCCGGCGCTCGTCGGCCTCCTCGGCATCGGGCATTTCTACCCCTCCGGCGTGCTCCCTGTGGCCGACGCTTCCACGAGACCCGCGAGTTGGGCGCGTAGGCTCTCCGCCCGCGACTGAGCGGCAGTCTGGGATTCAGCTGTAGCCATGAGGGCTGAGGCCAACGACTCCACGTCATGGGACAACGTCGACAGGCGTCTCGTCTCGGGGGTCAATGCATCGATCATGGACCTCAGGCTGCCCGTGCCACGACTCTGCCGACCCAGGTCGTTGAAACGTGGCTCAGCTCCGAAATAGGTCAATTGCCACCAGCGGTCATTCCTCGGATCATGCCAACTGAGGTATCCACCGGGCAGCACCTGCCGGGGCTCCTTGATGGCACCCGTGTAGGAATAGGCCGCACCCTCACGCTTGACCGGATCGAAGTAGCGTGGCGTGTAGAAATCTGACACGAGCACGCCGTTGACCTGGTAGGCGAAGCGATCGTCCTCCGGCGGGTCGCAGACCTCCACGAGGATCTCGACCCTGCCCTGACCGGGCTTGGGTGACGGACTCGCGACGAGTCGGTTCCCGAATGGATCGGCGAGCATCTCCAGTGCCTCATGACTGGCCGTCAACGACCAACTGTTCCCCGCCTCGACCAATGCGAAGGGCTGGCCGTTGTTGTCGAGGTGGACCCCTGCGGCGTCCTGCACGTCCCGGACGATCATGATCGGCCAGTAACCGAGTGGCACGTCCTCGAGCCGGGCGAATCCGTCCACGGTCGCGGGGATCTGCCAGACGGGACTGAAGTCACGGGTCACCTGCTTCTGCAGGGCCGCGGCGACCCGGACGACTTCGCCTGTGTCGACGTCCACGTCTTCAGGAACCAGTGCAACCTGTCGGGTCAACATCAACCTGCCCCTTTCCCGATGCGGCACGTCTCGATTCCCGCGCCCTGCCCTGCGTACCCGGTCGATGAACCGTCCGGACGGTGCGGCGATCTGCACCCGGAGCCAGAGGAACGAGATCGGGAGCCCCGAATGTCGGCACGGGAATCTCCGTCTTCGTCCGACACCTCCGACCGAGCAGTTCGGCCAGGGCCGAGCATCGCGAAAGGGTGTCACGGGCGCGTCACCTGGCGTGTGTCCCCGGCGGGGAGCCTGGGCCACCGTCGACCGACCATCGCCGAGAAGCTGTCAGCTCAGGACGAGCCCGGCGACCCCCGTCAGGACGAGCAGCGCCCCGATGACCGTCGACAGCCCGACCGCCTCGGTGCGACGCAGGAAGACCAGGCTGATCGGTAGCACGACGATCGGCACTGCGGCCGAGATCACGACGGCGACCGCGACGGGGATGAACAGGCTGGCGGCGATCAGGCAGGTCTGCGCGCTGATGGTCAGCACGCCGGACAGGAGCCACAGGCGCCGGCCCCCGGCATCAGCGCTCCGCACGGCGGAGCGGAGCTTGCGGAGGTCCGTGCTCACCAGCGCATAGACCACCAGGCCCGCGGTCGCCCCGACGAGGCTCCCGACCACGGGGGCCGCCCAGTCCCGGACCCCTGCGCCGCGGGCGACGTTGCCCAGGCCGTACGCGGCGGCTCCCAGGAGCGCCAGCCCGATCTCCGGCACCGGCACGGACCGGTGGCCCGTCGTCCGCCGGTCCCCTCCGCTCCGGCCGGGGCGCCGGGAGGTGAGGAAGAGGCCCGCCAGGACGGCCAGGCCACAGAGCACGGCCACCGGTCGCAGTTCCTCGCCGAGCAGGACCCAGGCGGCCAACGCCGCGAACAGCGGGTTGGTGATCTGCAGCGCGCTGGCCCGGGTCGGGCCGATCGTGGTCACCGACCGGAAGAAGAACCAGCGGCCGAGGTAGGAGGTCAGCAGACCACCCACCGCGAAGAGCGCCAGGGCGTCCCACTCGGGCGACAGCGACTGCCCACCGAGCACGCTCTGGCCGAGCACGACGAGCCCGGCGAACCCGACGTTGCTGCCCAGCGCCAGGAGGAAGCCGAGATCCTGCGGCACCCGGCGCGTCGCCGCGCCGACGAGCAGGACGTTCGCGCTGAACAGCAGGAGCGATGCGACCGCCAGCAGCTCACCCGGCACGGGCACCCCGGGATGGACGGGGGCCCCGGGGCGCCCTGGAGGACCGGCCGGTCACCGGGGAGGCGAGTCGACGCGGCGGCGGAGGCTCCGGTCGGCCACGGTGACCACCACGAGCACGAACCCCACCGCACTGAAGACCCAGCCCAGGACGTGCAGGCCCGGATCACCGACGCCGGGGGCGTAGGCGAGGCCGGTGATGCTCGTGGCGATCATCGCCCCGGTGTACTGAGCCGTGCGGGACAGCCCGATCGCGGCGCCCACCTGCTCGAGGGGGGCGGCCCGGTAGACCACGACCTGGTTGGCGACCTGGCCCATCCCGTTGGGCAGTCCGAACACCGCGACCACGCAGGCCAGGACGGCGATCGATGCGGCCGAGTCGAGCACCGTCAGGGCCAAGCTGCCGGCCAGCACGCCCAGGGCCGGGACGAGCAACGGCCACAGCGGCCGGGACCCACGGACGGCGACGAGCGAGGCGAGCGTCCCCACGGCCGACATCCCGAGCAGCAGCATCCCCGCGGCGGTGGCGGACAGGCCCCGTCCCTCCTGCAGCCACGGCGTCACTCCGAACAGCACGCCGTACACGACGAGGAAGGTGAGCGCCACCCGTAGGTAGGTGACCGGGAGTGGCAGGTTGCGCGCGAGCATCCGGATGTCCAGGAACGGAGATCGGGACCGCAGCTCGGTCAGGACCAGGAGCAGGAGACAGCCGGCCAGGCCCAGGACGAGGAGCCACGGTGGGCGCGGGAGCTCGGTGAGGACGAGGAGCAGGAGGGTCACCGTTCCGCTGAAGAGGGCGACCCCCGGGACGTCCAGCAGCCGCCAGGCGGCCACCGTCCGGTTCCGCGGGCGCGACCGCGGGAGGTACAGCACCCCGAGGGCGGTCACCAGGAGGCCGAGAGGGGCGTTGACCGCGAAGACCGCCCGCCACCCCACCGTGTCCACCAGGACGCCGCCGATCGGCGGCCCGACCGTCAGGGTGACCAGGCTGGCGGTGTTGAGCAGGCCGAGGACGCGGGCCGGAGCCGGCACCCCGAGCCGATCCGCCTGCTCCCGGACCATGGCGACCGCCGCCGGGTAGAGGGCGCCCGTGCCCAGGCCGACCACCGCGCGGGCGGCGACGAGCCAGCCGAACGTCGGACCCAGCGCACCGACCACCCCGGCGACCGCCACCAGCACGCCACCGGCCAGGAAGACCCGGCGAGGGCCGAACTGGTCGGCCAGCCGGCCCGCGACGGGCTGGCCGATCGCGCTGGTCAGGTACATCACCGACACCAGCCAGGCCGTCGCTCCCGCCCCGACGCCGAACTCCCGTCCGATCGGCGACAGCGCGGTCGCGATCATGGTCGAGTTGACCGGGTTCAACACGGCGCCCGCGCACAGCGGGACCAGCAACCGCGGCCCGAGGTCCCGCGCCCGCCGGGCGGCCGCCGTCCGGGCGGGGTGCCGACCGGTACGAGGGGACGCCCCCGCCGCGTCGCCGGCGTCGTGGACGGAAGCCGTCACGCGGGCAACTGGCGGACCAGATGGTCCCAGACCGCGGACACGGCCCGCGCGTTGTAGATGTTCTCCCGCTTGGCCAGGGACTCCTCCGGCGGCGACCAGGTCGGCCACCCGCCGGCGGACTGGGTGAGGATCTGCTGGGCACACGCCCGCTCGAGCAGGACGGCGGCCACGGTCGCCTCCTGCAGCGTCGGCCCGACGGCGACGATGCCGTGGTTGACCAGGAAGACCGCCCGGGCGTCCGCCAGCGTGAGCGCCACGGAGCGCCCCAGCTCCGGGGTGAGGACGAGGTCGGCGGTGTCGGTGAACCGCGGCACCGCGGGCGGCACGAAGTAGTTGGCCGCATGACTGACCGGGCGCAGCGGCTGCCCGGTGGCCGCCAGGGCGACGGCGTGCGGCGGGTGGGTGTGCACGACCGCCCCGACGTCCGGCCGTGCCGCCATGATCTCGGTGTGGATCGGGTACTCGCTGTGCCGGGGTCCGCCGCCGGACAGCACGGTGCCGTCCGGGTCGACCAGGTGCACCCGGTCCGCGGTGACCTCGTCCAGGCTCCACTCGGCGGACTTGATCCAGACGCCCCGGCCCTCGGCGTCGCGCACCGAGGCATGTCCCCAGATCAGGTCGCCGTGCCCGGCCGCAGCCAGGACCCGGGACGACGTGGCGACCAGCTCGCGGACGTCGATGCTCAACGCAGGGTCTCCTTATCGACGAGGTGCCCCGCGACGACCGCGGAGCTCAGAGCAGGAGGTGGTCGATCTCCTCGGCCGCCGCGGTGAGGCGCCCGAGGATGGCCTGGCGGGTGTCGGTGCTCATCCGGCTGACCGGCACCGAGGCGTTGACCGCCAACCGCGGCGCGCGGGTGGAGTGCAGCGCGACGGCGATCGAGCTGACCCCCTCCTCGCTCTCCTCCTCGCTGCTGGCGAAGCCCTGGGCGCGGATCTGCTCCAGGACCTCCAGCAGCCGGGTGCGGGTGCCCACCGAGTGCGGGGTGAGCTGGACCAGCTGCTCGTCCGGGTAGAGCTGGAACAGCTCGGCCTCCGACAGGGTGGCCAGCAGGGCCTTTCCCGTGGACGTGCAGTGCGCGGGCATCGCCCGGCCCAGCCGGTTGCCCACCCGCAGCGCGCGGGTGCTCTCGATCGAGTCGATGAAGTGGACGTCGCCGCCCTCCAGACGGCCGAGGTGCACCGTCTCCTGCAGCTCGGCGTTGAGCCGCTCCAGAACGGGCCGGGCCCGGGTCCGCACGTCCAGCCTGCGCAGGACGCCGAAGGCGAGGTTGTCCAGGGTCGGACCGGGCACGTAGCTGCGTGTGGCGCTGTCCTGGCGCACGAAGCCCCGGAACTGCAGCATCGCCAGCAGCCGGTGCGCCGTGGACGACGCCACGCCCAGGTACTGACTGACGTCGGTCAGCCGCAGCTTGGGTCGTTCCCCGAGCAAGAGGAGCACCCGCAGCGCGTTGTCGACGGACTCGATCGGGTACTGCGGTGTGCCCCCGTACTCCGGCGCAGGTGGATATCCCTCGACCTCGTCCATGGCCCGAGGCTACGTGGCGTCTGCTGTGCAGAGAAACGTGCGGTTGACCCCATCGAGGTGCACGGTGCATGCGCTCAGCCCAGCCGGGCCAGCTCGTGCCGCCAGGCGGTCGCATGGTTGAAGGCGCCACCGAGGTCGGGCAGCTCGGCCATGTCCTCGGCGGGCAGGTCGCGCAGCTCGCCGCCGGCCGAGACGATCGTCAGGGAGAGCCGGGCGATCTGGTCCACCGAGATCGCCCGCAGCACCGCCTCGGGCACACTGCCCCCGCTGCTGGTCAGCCCGTGACCGCGCAGCACGACGACCGGCCGGTCACCCATGGCCTGCACCATCTCCGCGGCCAGCCGGCGGTCGCGGACCAGCACGCCCCGCGGGTAGACCGGCACCCCGCCTGCGGCGAGCTTGGTGCCGGGCATGTCGAAGGCGCCGATGATCGGCCGGATTGCCAGCCCCGCCAGATCCGCGGCCACCACGGCCGGCGGATGCGCGTGCACCACCGTCTGCACCTCGGGGCGGGCGCGCAGCACCTCGGTGTGCAGCGGCAGCTCGTTGGGCGGGGTCCAGCCGTCCAGCTCGCCGGCGGCACCGGGCTGACCGTCGAAGGTCACCAGGTGCACGTCGTCCGGGGTCGTCCAGGCCAGGCCCCGCTCCTGCGGCCCACGGCAGCGGACCAGGAGGCGGTCCGCGTCGACCCGCAGGCTGATGTGCCCGAGGTAGCCCTCGGCCAACCCGCGGGCGGCGAGCACCCGGCAGGCGTCGGCGATGAGCTGCCGCGACTCGTCGAGGTCGCTCATGCCGGCGCTCCCGCCGTCCGGGCCGGGGCGGCGGCCAGCGCCTCGACCTGGGTGACCGCCGCGGCGAAGGTCGAGCCCGCAGCCACCAGGCGGCGACAGGTCACCAGGGCCTTGGGCCAGTTCACGGTCACCGCGGCGATGAGCTGCCCGTCTGCCCCGCGGTAGAGCGCCGCGAAGCGGGGCCGGTCGGCCGCCGGGTCGCCGACGAGGTGGTGTTCGGTCGCCCGGTGCGGCCGGCCGACGATCTGGATCGTCCAGTCGTACTGGTCGCTCCACACGTACTCCACGGGCCGGTCGGCGCGCAGGTCGTCGGGGTGGGCGATGTTGTGGGCCACGCAGACCGCCTGGTCGACGGCGTTGGTCCAGTGCTCCACCCGGATGTGCTCGCCGCGGTCGGGGTGGAACCAGCGGGCGACGTCACCGACCGCGTGCACGGCGGGGGCGTCGACGGCGCGGCAGAACTCGTCGCACACGACACCGTTCTCCACCAGCAGGCCGGAGTCGGCCAGCCACCCGTCGTTGGGCGTGGCGCCGATGCCTACCACCACGGTGCCGGCGGTGAGCTCCGTGCCGTCGGTGAGCACCACCCGCAGGTTCCCCGCCTCGCCCTCGACCGACTCGACGCCCGTCCCGAACCGGGTGGCGACGCCGTGCCGTCGGTGCAGCTCGGCGAAGTGGGAGCCCACCGCGGCGCCCACCACCCGGCCGATCGGCACCGGCAGCGGATCGACGACGGTGACCTCGCGGCCCAGCGACCGCGCCGTGGCGGCCACCTCCGCGCCGATGAACCCGCCCCCGACGACCACCACATGATCGTCGCGGCGCAGGTCGGCCTGCAGCGACTCGCTGTCGCTCATCGTGCGGACGACGTGCACCCCCGACCGGGCCGCCCACGGGGACGGGCGGGCGGCCGCACCCGTCGCGATCACCACAGCGTCGTAGTCCAGTCGCTGACCGTCGGCGAGCACGACCTGCCGGCCGGCGACGTCCAGCCGCTCGGCGGCGACCCCCAACCGCAGCTCGATGCCGGCCTGGTCCGCGGTGGCCTCGGTGAGCAGGGCGACCCGCTCGGTGCCCCAGCTGCCGGCGAGGAACTGCTTGGACAGCGGGGGCTTGTCGTAGGGAAGCCGGGCCTCGTCACCCACGAGCACGACCCGGCCGCCGAAGCCCTCGCTGCGCAGCGCCTGGGCGGTACGCACGCCGCCGACCGAGGAGCCCACGACGACGACCGTGCGTACCGAGCTCGCGGGCTCGCTCACGAGTCCTCGACGGTCAACGCGGACACCGGGCAGCTGCGGGCGGCCTCCTCGATCCGGGGCCGCTCCTCGTCGGTGATCTCCTGCTTGAGCAGGACCACGACACCGTCGTCGTCGATGTCGTAGGCGTCGGGGGCACCGGTGATGCAGTTGCCGTATCCCTGGCATGCCTCGAAGTCGGCCTTGAGCACGGGCACGGTTCTCAGTCCTCTCGCGTGGGTGTCGTCAGGAACGCTTCTTGGGGGCGGCGACACCGACCCCGCCGTCGGGGTGGACCGAGCCGCCGGTGATCCCGCGGGCCCGGTCGGACGCCAGGAAGACGTAGCTCCAGGCGTGGTCCTCGCCGGACAGGGCCACCTGCAGCGGCACCCGGGCGGCCATCTCCGCAGCGCGGTTGGGCGTGGCGCCGAGACTGCGCTCGTCCAGCCCGAGGCTGGGCAGACCGCGCAGGTCGGTGCCGAGCGTGCCGCCCGGCGCCACCCCGTTGACCCGGACCTCCGGGGCGAGGTCGTGGGCCAGCGCGGTGACCAGACCGCGGACGGCGAACTTCGACGACAGGTACAGCACCCCGCCGCGTCCGGCGTAGTAGGCCGACGTGGACTCGGTGAGCAGGATCGAACCCCGGCCGGACTCCTTGAGCGCCGGCAGTGCCGCCTTCACCGCGTGCAGGTGGCTCTTCACGTTGGGGTGGAACATCTCGTCGAACGCCGCGTCGATGACATCGGCCTCGAGGTCTTCGATGCTCCGGTAGAAGTCGAAGATCCCGACGCAGCTGACCAGCACGTCCAGGCCGCCGAAGGCGCCGACCGCGGCGGCGACCGCCTCCTCGTTGGCCGCCCGGGTGGTCGCGTCGCCGACGGTGACCGGGACGTCGGGCAGCGCCTCGGCCAGCGCCTCGCACTTGTCGGCGTCCCGCTCGAGGACGGCGACCCGCGCGCCCTCGGTCAGGAAGGCGTCGACCACGGCCCGGCCGATGCCCGACCCGGCGCCGACGACGAGGGCGCGTTTTCCCTCCAGCCACCGGTTCACTGGCTGCCGCCTTCCGGCAGGTCCCGCACCGGCTCGTCCCCGCCCTGGGTGATGCCGCCTTCGATGACGCCCCCCGTCTCCTCGGGGACCAGCGGACCGAACGGGTTGCCGATCATCGCGGAGAAGGTGGCGGTGTTCTGCCAGGTCAGCGACTCCAGCTCGAGGGGGTCCAGCGACACCCACTGCCCGGACTTCGGCGACTCGATCACCAGCCGGGAGCCGTTGCGGGTGTCGACCCGGACCACACGCACCTCGGCGAACTCGTTGGCGATGGTGATCGCGTCGCCGCGGGCGCCCTCCAGCAGCGCATCGTGCTCGGCCGCCGAGCGGCGGGCGGCCCGTGCGTCCTCCTGCTCGCCCTCCCAATGCAGGGTCACAGGAAGATCGCCAGGTTCTGCATCCGCATGACCGCGTCGTCGACGAGGATCGTGCGTCGGGCCAGCTTCCAGCCGGCCCCGGTGCGCCGGAGCAGGTCCTCCCGCCCGGCGGAGATGAAGGAGCCCTCGCGGACGTCGCCCCGGCTGCGGAACAGCAGGGTCGCCGAGTCCACGACCAGGTGGTCGGGGTCCCCGGTGGCGAAGGTGCGCACGTTGGACAGGTGGTGCCGCAGCCGGGACGGCGGGTCCTCGGTCCAGGCGTGCTCGGTGAGGAAGCGGGCCACCCGGCGGGACAGGGAGTACTTGTCCTCGTCGAAGTGGGCCATCCCCTGCGAGGTGTCGAAGCCTGCGCCGAGGGCGGTGGTGACCCGGACGGGCATCAGGTAGTGGATGTCCTCGGTGAGCAGCTCCAGCCACTCCTCGTAGGCCTGCGCGTCGAGGAGGTAGGCCTCGTCCACGAGCCACTGGTGGGCCTGGAGGTGACGCTCGTCGGAGAACGGCAGCGTCGTCCCGGTCCGTGCGACGCGGGAGGCGTGCCCACCGAGCACCGAACGGGCGCTGTGCGTCTGCCCGGGCGTGGGAGCCCTGCCGGCTGGGGCGCTCATGCCTGCGCCACCGTCCGGTCCGCTCCCGCCGGGGTGCCCGCCGCGGCCGTGCCGGCAGTGGACACCGCGGCCGTGCCGGCCTGGACCTGCCCGGCGCCGCCGACCTCCACGGTGGAGGCGGCCCGCAGCGGCCGCTCGAGGTGGTCGGCCCACCGGGTGAGCAGCTCGCGCTGGTTGTACTCGCTGTAGCCGGTGTGCGCGCTGCCCGGCCCGTGGAACTGGTCGGGGTCAGCGCCGGGACGACCTCGGTGCCGTCCTCCAGGATCCCCATCCGGCTGTTGAGCAGCAGCCGGCGGGCCATCGAGCCGGCGGCGGTGTTGGTCAGCGAGACCCAGTTCTCGACGTCGTCCTGCTCGAACATGCCGGTCGAGCCGAAGCACATCAGGTAGGCCTTGTAGGACAGCGCCTTGAACTCCTCGGGCGCCTCGGCGTCCACGGCGAACCAGGACAGGACCTCGGTCTCGTTCTCGCTGATCGGTTGCCACTGGCGGATGGAGATGAACGGCAGCACGTCGTCGGACTCGGCGACCCGCGGCCAGTTGTGCACGAAGGACAGGTTCGGGAACACCGAGGCGGCCGAGATCATGAAGCCGTCCTCGCCGACGACCTTGAGCTGGTCCTCGGAGAGGGTGTCCTTCATCCGGTCGACCATCTCCTGCGGGTACCCGACGTAGCGGAAGCGCTCGTCGGTGTCGCCCGGGGGCAGCTTGTAGGTCGTGCCGCCGCCCGCGCCCGCCCAGTAGGTGCAGCCGTCCTTGCGCTTCTCGGCCTTCGGCTCGCGGAACAGCCCGATCTCCACGACCGACGTGTGGGTCTGCGGCGTGTGGTACATGTCGCCGGCGAAGTTCTCCGCGCCGATCTTCCAGTTGGCCTTCACCCGCCAGCGCTGCGGGCCCATCAGCTGGATGCCGCTCTTGCTCTGCTTGGTGTAGTAGTCCAGGTAGAAGCGGAAGTCGCCGAGGAAGTCCTCGAGCGGCTCGGCGTCCGGGTCCAGGTTGATGAAGATCAGGCCGTTGTAGGTGGCCAGGTTCGGCGCGGGCAGCAGCCGCTGCCCCTTGCGCTTGAATCCGGCCTCGCCGCCGTAGGCCTCCCGGTGGAACGGCAGGCCGACGATCCGGCCGTCATTGC
>JAOPUQ010000014.1 GCA_025963425.1 Modestobacter sp.
TCGGCGCGGTCATCGGCCCCAAGGGCCAGATGATCAACGCGATCCAGGACGAGACCGGCGCGGACATCACCATCGAGGACGACGGCACGATCTACGTCGGCGCCTCCGACGGCCCCTCGGCCCAGGCGGCGGTGGACCGGATCAACGCCATCGCCAACCCGACGCTGCCCAAGGTCGGCGAGCGGTTCCTGGGCACGGTCGTCAAGACCACCGCCTTCGGCGCCTTCGTCTCGCTGTTGCCTGGCCGCGACGGTCTGGGGCACATCAGCAAGCTCGGCGGCGGCAAGCGGATCGCCAAGGTCGAGGACGTCGCCAACGTCGGCGACAAGCTGCAGGTCGAGATCACCGACATCGACGCCCGCGGCAAGATCAGCCTGGTGCCGGTGGCCGAGGGTGACAACGGCGCGGCCGCTCCGGCCGACGACGACGCCGCCCCCACGGAGGCGTGACGACGCCCGACAGCCGCCCGACGTCCGGGGCCGGGGTGGACGCGACCGCGTCCGCCCCGGCCCCGGCCGGCGTCACCGAGGTCCTCGACGTCGACGAGTTCGGTGGCCGGGTGGAGCGCACCGAGCTGCCCGGCGGCCTCCGGGTGCTCACCGAGACGATGCCCGGCGTCCTCTCCGCGACCCTGGGCATCTGGGTCGGGGTCGGCTCGCGGGACGAGTCGCCGCACCTGGCCGGCTCGTCGCACTTCCTGGAGCACCTGCTCTTCAAGGGCACCCGCAGCCGGACGGCGCTGGAGATCGCCACGGCGATGGATGCCGTCGGCGGTGAGATGAACGCCTTCACCGCCAAGGAGCACACCTGCTACTACGCCAACGTGCTGGCCAGCGACCTGCCGCTGGCGGTGACGCTGCTCGGTGACCTGGTCACCGACGCCCTGAACACCGCCCCGGACCTGGAGTCCGAGCGCACGGTGGTGCTCGAGGAGATCGCCATGCGCGACGACGAGCCCGGCGACGCGGTGCACGACCTGCACGCCGAGACGCTGTTCGGGGACACCCCGCTCGGCCGTTCGGTGCTGGGCACGGTCGACTCGATCGAGTCCCTGAGCCGGGACGACGTGGACGGCTGGTACCGCCAGCGCTACGCCGCCCCCTCCATCGTGGTGGCTGCTGCCGGGCGCGTGGACCACCAGCAGGTGCTCGACCTGGTCACCCTGGCCTTCGGCGACCGGCTGGCCGGCCCCGCCCGGCCGAACCCGCTGCGACGGGGCGAGGAGGTCGTCCTCACCGCACCTGCCCGGCCGACCGGTCTGATCCACCGGAAGACCGAGCAGACCCACCTGCTGCTCGGCAGCATCGGCATGGGGCGGCTGGACGACCGTCGCTACGCCGCCGCCGTGCTCGACGCGGCGGTCGGTGGTGGGATGAGCTCGCGGTTGTTCCAGGAGGTCCGGGAGAAGCGCGGGCTGGTCTACAGCGTCGGGTCCGCGCTGACCCACTACGCCGGGACCGGCAGCTTCTCCGTCTACGCCGGCTGCTCGCCCAAGCGGGTGCCCGAGGTGCTGCGGCTGGTCCGGGCCGAGCTCGCCGCGGTCGCCGAGGCCGGGCTGACCGCCGAGGAGGTCGCCCGCGGCCGGGGTCAGCTCAAGGGCGGCATGGTGCTCGGCCTGGAGGACACCGGGTCGCGGATGAGCCGGCTGGGCAAGAGCGAGCTGTCCTACGGGGAGTACCTGCCGGTGCGCGAGGTCCTGGACCGCCTGGACGCCGTGGACACCGAGCAGGTCCGGACGGTCGCTGCCGACCTGCTGACCCGGGAGACCTGCCTGGCCGTGGTGGGGCCGTACCGGGACCGCGACCTCGACCGGCTCACTGCCTGACCGCTCGATGACCTCGGTGAACGCCCAGCACTCCGCGCTGTCCCGCGGGGCCTTCGCGGTCGCCGTGCTCGTGTCCCTGGCCGTGCTCTTCGCACCGCCGTCCGACGTGCCCGGCAGCCCGCCCGGGGTGGACAAGCTCGTCCACCTCGGGCTGTTCCTGCTGCTGGCGCTGACCGGACGGTGGGCCGGCGTCGTCGGGACGGCGCTGGGCGGGGTGCTCGTCGGCTACGCGGCCGTCACTGAGGTCGTGCAGGGCCTGGACGTCGTCGGCCGGGACGCCTCTGTCGCCGACTGGTGCGCCGACGTCCTCGGGGTGGCCGCCGGCCTGTTGCTGTGGTCCGCGCTGACCCGGCCCCGGCGGTCGACTGTCGGCTGATCGCGCCTCGTACGGGCCGCCGCCTTGCGCGCGCCCCTCTCGTTGGTGAGCATCGCCGCATGACCACCAGCACGCCGGCCGTCGAATCATCCCCCTCAACCGCCCCGACCGGAGAGGCGCCGCTCATCTCCGTGGGGGTGCTCGGTGCCCGCGGACGGATGGGCACCGAGGTGTGCCGCGCGGTGGACGCCGCCGAGGACATGGAGCTCGTCGCGATGGTCGACGAGCGGGACTGGCTGTTCAACGTCGCCGACGCCGGCGCCCAGGTGGTCGTGGACTTCACCCGGCCGGACTCCGTCATGGACAACATCCGCTTCTGCATCGACCAGAACATCCACTGCGTCGTGGGCACCACCGGGTTCGACGACGAGAAGCTTGCGACGATCGCCTCCTGGCTGGCGCCCAAGCCCGAGCTCGGCGTGCTGATCGCTCCCAACTTCGGCATCGGCGCGGTCCTCCTCATGCGCTTCGCCCAGGAGGCCGCCCGCTTCTTCCCCTCCGTGGAGGTGGTCGAGCTGCACCACCCGGCCAAGGTCGACGCGCCCTCCGGGACCGCCGCCCGCACCGCTCGGCTCATCGCCGCCGCCCGCCGCGCCGCCGGCGTGCCCGCCGCCCCCGACGCCACCCGGGAGGCCGACTCCCTGCCCGGTGCCCGCGGTGCCGACGTGGAGGGCGTCCCGGTGCACGCCGTCCGGCTCACCGGTCTGGTCGCGCACCAGGAGGTCCTGATGGGCTCGGCGGGGGAGACCCTGACGCTGCGGCACGACTCCTACGACCGCGCGTCCTTCATGCCCGGCGTCCTGCTGGCGGTCCGGGAGATCGCGGACCGCCCCGGCCTGACCGTCGGCATCGAGTCCCTGCTCGGCCTCTGACCTCCGCCGGTGGGGCAGGTGGGGTTCGTGGGGCGTCTGGGACGCCTCGTCACCTGCTCCACGCGTGATCTGGCTCGCATCTTCGTAGGCGGCCAGCCGAGCTGACCTGCGGTTTCGCGGTTCACGCGGGCCCGGAGGACCTGAAAGGGTGGCTTTCGGGCCGGTGGCAGGTTGACGGGGCCGCTCCGGCCGCGTAACTTTCTCTTTGCGCCGAGCGAGACCGGGCCGAAGGGCCCGGGAGCCGCACGTCGCGCCCCCCGGGCGTGACAGCGAGCCGTGCACGGCGTAACGTAGTACAAGCCGCCGGTGACGACGACCTGCAAAGGTCTGGTTCTCCGCGCGTCCGTTCCTTGAGAACTCAACAGCGTGCCGAAAGTCAGTGCCAAGTAACAATTCCCTATCCGGGTCTTTGGATCCGGTGGGTTCCTT
>JAOPUQ010000068.1 GCA_025963425.1 Modestobacter sp.
GTACGACGGCTCGCAGACGATCATCAGCAACGCGTCCTGCACCACGAACTGCCTGGCCCCGCTGGCCAAGGTGCTCAACGACGCGTTCGGCATCGAGCGTGGCCTGATGACCACGATCCACGCCTACACGGCCGACCAGAACCTGCAGGACGGCCCGCACAAGGACCTCCGCCGGGCCCGCGCCGCCGCGCTGAACATCGTCCCGACGTCCACCGGGGCGGCCAAGGCCATCGGCCTGGTGCTGCCCGAGCTCAAGGGCAAGCTCGACGGTTACGCCCTGCGTGTCCCGGTCCCGACCGGCTCGGCGACCGACCTCACGGTCACCGTCGGCCGCGACGTCACCGTCGAGGAGGTCAACGCCGCGTACCAGGCCGCGGCCGCCGGTCCGCTGGCGCCGTACCTGGTCTACACGGACGCGCCGATCGTCTCCTCCGACATCGTCACCGACCCGGCCTCCTGCATCTTCGACTCCGGGCTGACCAAGGTCTTCGGCAACCAGGTCAAGGTGGTCGGCTGGTACGACAACGAGTGGGGCTACTCCAACCGGCTCGTCGACCTCACCGCACTGGTGGGCTCGAAGCTCTGATGGGTCAGATGCGCACCGTCGACGAGCTCATCGCCGAGGGCGTCGCCGGCCGGCGGGTGCTGCTGCGGGCGGACCTCAACGTCCCGCTCGACGACAGCACCGGGACGCCGGTCATCACCGACGACGGCCGGATCCGGGCCAGCCTCCCCACGCTCCAGGCGCTGCGGGAGGCCGGCGCGCGGGTGATCGTGGCCGCGCACCTCGGCCGCCCGAAGGGTGCCCCGGACCCGCGGTACTCGCTGGCCCCCGTCGCGGCCCGGCTCGCCGAGCTGCTCGGGGTGCCGGTGCCGCTTGCCGCCGACGTCGCCGGCCCCGACGCCCAGGCCCGGGCCGGGGCGCTGACCGACGGCGGCGTCCTGCTGCTGGAGAACGTCCGGTTCGAGCCGGCCGAGACCAGCAAGGACGACGAGGCGCGGGGGGCGCTGGCCGACCGGCTGGCCGCCCTCGCCGACCTCTACGTGGACGACGCCTTCGGCGCGGTGCACCGCAAGCACGCCTCGGTCTACGACGTCGCCACCCGGCTGCCGCACGCGGCCGGCCGGCTGGTGGCCCGTGAGCTGGAGGTGCTCGACCGGCTGACGCAGGACCCCGAGCGGCCCTACGTCGTGGTGCTCGGCGGCTCGAAGGTCAGCGACAAGCTGGCCGTCATCGAGGCTCTGCTGCCCAAGGTCGACCGGCTGCTGGTCGGGGGCGGGATGTGCTTCACCTTCCTGGCGGCACAGGGCCACGGTGTCGGCGGTTCGCTGCTGGAGGCCGACCAGGTCGAGACCTGCCGCCGGCTGCTGGACGAGGCCGGTGACCGCATCGTGCTGCCGGTCGACGTCGTCTGTGCCGAGGCGCTCGTCGCCGACGCCAAGGTCACCGTGGTGAAGGTCGAGGCGATCCCCGAGTCGCTCAAGGGCCTGGACGTCGGGCCGCGCACCGTCGAGCTGTTCAGCGAGGCGCTCGCCGGGGCCCACACGGTCTTCTGGAACGGCCCGATGGGCGTCTTCGAGCTCGCCCCGTTCACCGCGGGGACCCGCGGCGTGGCGCTGGCGGTGGCGGCGGTCGACGGGCTGTCCGTCGTCGGCGGGGGCGACTCCGCGGCCGCCGTCCGCCAGCTCGGCCTGGACGAGGGCGCCTACGGCCACATCAGCACCGGTGGCGGCGCCTCCCTGGAGCACCTCGAGGGCCGGGAACTCCCGGGCCTCACGGTGCTGGCCGACTGAGGCGGGGCGAGATGGCACGCACGTCCAAGACCGTCAAGGCGCCCCGGGTGGGCCGCCGGCCGCTGCTCGCCGGCAACTGGAAGATGCACCTGACGCACCTGGAGGCCATCGGCCTGGTGCAGAAGCTCGTCTTCTCCCTCACCGAGGCGCAGCTGGACGCCGCCGAGGTGGTCGTCCTGCCGCCCTTCACCGCGCTGCGCAGCGTGCAGACGCTGGTCCACGGCGACAAGCTGGAGATCGGCTACGGCGCCCAGGACCTGTCCGCACACGACTCGGGCGCCTACACCGGCGAGGTGAGCGGGGCCATGCTGTCCGCGCTGGCCTGCCGGTACGTCGTGGTCGGCCACTCCGAGCGGCGCGCGCTGCACGGTGAGGACGACGCGGTGGTCGCGGCCAAGGTGCAGGCTGCCCTGCGCCACGGGCTGGTCCCCATCCTGTGCGTGGGGGAGGGGCTCGACGTCCGGCAGGCCGGCGCGCACGTCGAGCACTGCAGCCGTCAGCTCGACGCGGCCCTCGAAGGGCTCGGCGCGGAGCAGCTGCAGGAGCTGGTGATCGCCTACGAGCCGGTGTGGGCGATCGGCACCGGTGAGGTCGCCACCCCGGATGATGCGCAAGAGGTGTGCGGTGCGTTGCGGGCGCGGCTCGCCGAGCGTTTCGGCCCGGAGACGGCTGCGGTCGTCCGTATCCTCTACGGCGGGTCGGTGAAGGCCGGCAACACCGCCGGCATCCTCGCCGGGCCGGACGTCGACGGCGCGCTCGTCGGGGGCGCCAGCCTGGACGCCGACGAGTTCGCGTCCATCTGTCGGACCGCCGCCGGCGGCAGCTGAGCTGCCTTCGGCCCTGACCGGGGCGGAGCAGCACCTGGTGGAGAACAACGCCGTACGGCCGGCCGCACGCCCCGGAACCCCTCGGTCCCGGGCCCCGCGGTCGGCCCTCGCGGCGGTCCTGCTGGTGCTGCTCGCCCTGGTCACGGCCTGCGGCAGCGGCAACAGCGGGGCCGCCGGGGTTCCCACGCAGGCGGGGGAGCCCGACGCCGGCGTCACCGGCGTCCGCGCCCCGTCGAGCGAGGTCGGCGGGACCCTGCGCCTGGTCTCCGGACCCGTGGACAGCCTGGACCCGCAGCGGTCCTACGTCCCGGGCGTGTGGAACCTGATGCGGCTCTACGCCCGCACGCTGGTCACCTACTCCGCCGAACCCGGGCACACCGACGAACTGGTGCCCGATCTGGCCACCGACCTCGGCAGCTCACCCGACGGCGGGCGGACCTGGGCGTTCACGCTCCGCGAGGGCGTCCGGTTCGAGACCGGCGTGCCGATCACCTCCCGGGACGTCAAGTACGGCATCGAGCGGTCCTTCGCCTCCGATGTGATCGTCGGCGGGCCCACCTACGTCGTCGACCTGCTCGACGACCCGGCCGACCAGTACGCCGGCCCCTACCAGGACGAGACCGACGGTCGCCTGGGGCTGGCCTCGGTGGCCACCCCCGACGACCGGACGATCGTGTTCACCCTGACCACCGCTACCCCGGACTTCCCGTTCGTGATGGCGCTGCCCTCCTCCAGCCCGGTGCCGGCTGCGAACGACACCGGCGCCGGCTACGGCAGCGACCCGGTCTCCTCCGGCCCCTACGCGATCACCTCGGTCGACCCCGAGGCCGGGATCCTGCTGGAG
>JAOPUQ010000098.1 GCA_025963425.1 Modestobacter sp.
AGAACGCCGACGACCTCGTCGCCGGACCGGGCGAGCGCGATCAGCCGGTCGTGGTCACGCAGCGGTCCGGCGACGCGTCCCGCTCGGGCCAGCAACTCGGCGCGATGGTGGCGCGATTGCCTGGGACAGGACTCCGGCGGGTCCGGGCCCGCCCAGGCGATCGGGTTGCCGAACCGGTCCTCGACGGCCACCGGAAGGGCGGTGACCCGGTGCAGCGCCTCGGCGATCCCAGCGCCCCCGGCCCGCGCCGCGGCGACGGCGGTCAGCGCCTCCTGGGTCTTCCGCTGCCATTCGAGTTCAGCAACCGCACCGGCCAGCCTGTCGTTGTCCGCAGTCAACTCCGCGTTCCGCACGCGGAGCTCGTCCGCCGTCGCGCGCTCCGTTCGGTGCAGGGCTGCGCTGCTCAACGCGCCCCTGGTCTGCTCGGCGAGGCGCGCGAGCAGGAACCGCTGTTCGGCCACCGGCTCGGTCTCGGCCGAGACGACGATGTAGCCGGCGTCGCCGGGCGGCGAGCACAGCGGGTAGGCCCAGGCCCAGCCCCGTTCCGGAACGGCGACCGGTCCGGGGTCCCCGGCGAGCGCGGTCAGGGCATCGCTCAGACCAAGCGCGACCGGCGCGCCTTCCGGGCCGGTGACCGGTCGCCCACCGCGCGCCAGGTAGCAGGCGTCGACCCGGCACGGTCCGAGCGCGGGGACCGAAGCGGCCGCCAGGTGGAGGATCTCGCGCTCGTCGCACGGATCGAACACCACCAGGTGCGGCGTCGGGAGCCCGCGCGGGCTCGACGTCTGGTCCGGCAGGAGGCGCACCTGCTCTGCGTCGTCCATCGGAGCCTCCGGCCCTGCCATGCGGCTCGGCTGGGACGGCGGGAGCTCCTTCGGCAACGCCGCCCCCCGGTTTCAGTTCCCGGGCGTCTGTGAACCTGCCCCGATCCCGGACCGGAGTCCATCGTCAGACCTGCCCATGTGGTGACCGCCACCGGTGGATCGGCACTTCTGCCCATCGACTCCGGTGGGGCCGGGCGGTGTCATGGACCTGGCCATCGCCCACGAGCAGGGCGGCAGCCGCCGACCTGCCGGGTGAGCGTGGGGGAGGCGCGATCCCAGGTAGTCGCACAGGAGGACGCCGCCATGGCACGCATCGGTGTACTGGGGTCGTACGGCGGCTTCAACACCGGGGACGAGGCGATACTGACCGCGATCCTCGCCGTCCTGCGGAAGCGCCGTCCCTCGAGTGAGGTGGTGGTCTTCTCGCGGGACGCCGGGCACACCCGCCGGCACCACAGCGTGGACCAGGTCATCGACGCCCGCCGATGTCGCCGGGTGGAGGTGCTCGAGGCCATCGCGGGCCTCGACCTGCTCGTCCTGGGTGGCGGCGGCCTGCTGTACGACACCGAGGCGCGCATCTACCTCCGGGACGTGCAGGCGGCCCATGCCCGCGGCATCCCCACGGTCGCCTGCGCGGTAGGAGCCGGTCCGCTGACGCTGCCGGAGGACCGGGCGGCGGTCCGGGAGGTCGTCTCGAGGATGGACCGGGTCATCGTCCGGGACGACGGCACGCGGCGGGCTCTGGAGGAGGTCGGCGTGACCTCCCGGATCTCCGTGACGGCCGATCCAGCACTGCTCCTGGAGCCCGACCCCTTTCCGGTCGAGGAGCTGAGGGGTTGCGGGGTGCCGCGCGGCGAGCGCCTGATCGGCATGTCCGTCCGCGAGCCCGGGCTGGCCGCTTCCCACGTGGAGGCCGGGGCCTACCACGCTCTCCTGGCCGCAGTCGCCGACTTCATGGTCCACCGGTACGACGCCGTCGTGCTCTTCGTCCCGATGGAGTCCCAGGACGTCCGACACAGCCACACCGTCATCGCCCAGATGAACGCGGCGGAGCGCGCCCGCATCCTGCACGGCGACCACCCGCCGCGGTCCCTCCTCGGGCTCATGCAGCACCTGGACTTCGCCGTGGGCATGCGCCTGCACTTCCTCCTCTTCGCCGCCGTCGCGGGTGTGCCGAACCTCCCGCTGCCCTACGCGGGGAAGGTCTCCGACTTCGCGGCCCGAACCGGGGTTCCCGTCATCGAGGGGCTCGCGCGGGAGTCGATCGGTCCTCTCCTCGCGACGCTGGACCGCGTCTGGGATCAGCGGGAGCGAGGTGCCCGGCGACTCCGGGCGCACGTCGCATCGCTCCGGTCCTGCGCGGCCGAGACGTTCGACGGTGTGCTGCAGCTGCTGCCCGATGTGGACCGCTCGCTCGTCGGCTGATCGGCCTCCAGGGACGACTGCCGGCCCGCACGCTGTCCCGGGTGCACGGCTGCGGGCGTCACCTGGTGGTGTGCTGCCCCCGCCCCCGCCCCCGGTCCGGCGCGCGCCGGCGCCGTGGTGGTGGACGACGTGCCACACGCTCTCGGGGCACTCGGGATGACCGTCTGACCGCGGACCTGAGCCGCGCCGGCCGTCCGGGGGCGGAACCTCCGGGCCAGCAGGTCCGTGTAGACCCGGACGTGCGCGCTGACCATCCGCTCTGTGTCGAATCGTCGGACGGCGGCCGCACGGCACTCACGGCGGTCCAGTCCCGCGGCGTCCAGCAGCGCCGAGGCGAGGCGCGCCCGCCCGGTGCGCAGATGCCCGGTCACCCCGTCGTCGACGATCTCAGGCGCGGAGCCGGCCGGGGTGGCCACGACCGGAGTGCCCGTCGCCAGCGCCTCGATCATCACGAGACCGAACGGCTCGGGCCATTGGAGCGGGTTGAGCAGTGCGAAGGACGCACCGACCAGGTCCAACTTCTCCGCGGGTCCCAGCTCGCCGACGTACTCCACGTCCGAGCACAGCAGCGGCTTGACCGCGGCTTCGAAGTAGTCGCGCTCCGCGGGCTCACGCAACTTCGCGGCCATCCGGAGCGGAACTCCGGCGGCCCGGGCGATCAGCGCGGCCTGCCGAGGACCCTTTTCCGGACACATCCGCCCCAGGAAGCTGGCATACCCACCTTTCCCGTGGCCCTCGGGGACGGTTGCCACGTCGATGCCGTGGTGGATGACGCCGGCGAGGGGGACGCCGGCGGCGGTCGACGCCTGGTGGTGGGAGATGGCGATGACCGACACGTCGCGGAGCGCTCGGTAGAGCGGCGTCAGTGCCGCGTCGAAGGGTCCGTGATTGGTGGTCACGACCGGCGTCGGCCGGGCGGGGCGACGGTAGTGGGGGCCGACCGTCGTGTGGTCGTGGACCACGTCGACATCCGTCATGGCGTCATAGCCGGTGATGACGTGCCGTAGTTCGGTCGCCGCGTCGCCGCAGACCGGCGCGTGGTCGGCGGCTTCGGCGGTGCCGCCCACACGGGGCACCGGGCAGGAGCTGTTGGCAGCAGCGGCGAGCAGCACGTCGTGACCGGCCCGGACCAGGCCCCGGGCAAGCCGGTCGATGACCGACTCCGTGCCGCCGTAGCCAGGCGGTGGCACGGGAACCCACGGGGGAGCGATGAGACCGATGCGCATGGGCACGTCCTGGGGGAGAGGCGAGCGTGCTCGCGGCGGGTGCAGACGCACCCATGAGAGTCGTACCGGCGGGTGCAGAGCCATCGGCAGAGCGACCCATCCTGACCCTCCGGTCGTCCTGCCCGTGGCCGGCAGGCCACCGGGACCGAGCGTCCGGATGCCTGGCGTTGCTCTGCCGTCGCGCTCCTCACCGCTGTCCTAGGTGTCGTGCCCAGGGACGTTGTTGACGGTCGGCGTGGCGGCTTGATCACGGAGGAGACCTCCGGAAGGAGTGGCGGTGCCTGACGTCGCCGTTCCGAACCGGAGGTCTCAGTGGGTTTCGCTCATGCCCGCACGACGATCTGTGCCCGCAGGTTGCTCGTCGATCGTGTCCTGGCCGGGCACCGGCCGGGCGAGGTCGCCCAGCAGTTGGGCGTCCGCCGGCAGACGGTCTACAAGTGGGTCCGCCGGTATCGCGCCCAGGGGCCGGCCGGGTTGGCCGACCGCTCGGCGCGGCCGCATCGGCTGGCCCGGCTGACCTCGGCGGAGGACACCGCGGCGATGCTGCTGAAGGACGAGCAGGTCATGACCGATCTGGAGGCCCTGCGGAAGCTCGGCGTGCGGATCGGTATCGACGACTTCGGCACATCGTCGAGGGCGTGGAGACACCGGCCCGAGCAGACATTGTCGACGGCGCGTTCGCCTAGCCGCCCGGGGCGGGGTCGACCCGTACCGACCGGACGACCTCCGCACGGCTCCGGTATTCGACCGGGGGGATCGCCCGGATGCTCCTGAGCACCCCATCGGGTGCGCCCGCCCTCTCGGCGGTCGTCACGAGGGTGTCCTTGTCCGCCGGGTAGTCGACATCAGCGAGGTAGCTCAGTACCTGGTCCGGGGTGATCGCATCGGTCACGGGGTTGTCCTTCCGTCGCTGCGATCGGTCCGTGCATGGACGTGCGCGCCACTACCCCGTTCGATGCCCGGTACGCCGGACACGCCGGCACCGCTCCGGCCGACTGAACCGATCGGGACGGCGTGGCGGGTCGTGGGTCAGGGTCGGGCCTCGAGCACCAGGTTGAAGGGGGTCTCGGTGGCCCGGCGGACGCGGCTGAACCCGGCCTCGTGGAGCAGGTCGCTGAGCCGTGCCTCGCCGGCCTGGGCACCGAGTGCCGTCCGCGGCTCCTCGGTCATCGAGTGCGCTACGCAGATCACCGTCGACGCCCCGTAGTACAGCCGGCCGACCGGGTTCAGGTTGTCCTCGAGACGGTCGTTGGCGTACGGCTCGACCAGCATGAAGGTGCCGTCGTCGGCAAGGGTCTCGCGGACGTGCCGGGCCGCCGCCAGGGGGTCGGGCAGGTCGTGCAGGGCGTCGAAGATCGCCACCAGGTCGTAGCCCTCGCCGGGGAAGCCGGCGGCGTCCGCCACCTCGAACGAGACGCGGTCGACGAGCCCGGCGTCGACGGCGCGTTTGCGGGCCTGTTCGACCGAGGGTGCGTGGTAGTCGAAGCCGACGACCTGAGCGGCGGGGTAGGCGGCGGCCAGCAGCAGCGTCGAGGAGCCGTGGCCGCAGCCGACGTCGGCGACCCGGGCTCCCGCGCGCAGCTTGGCCTCCACGCCGTCCAGTGCCGGGATCCACGAGGGGACGAGGTTGGCGACGTAGCCCGGCCGGAAGAACCGCTCGGTCCCCTCGAACAGCCCGGGGTCCTGCGCGTGCCAGGGAAAGCCCCCGTCGGTGCGGATGGCGTCGGCGATCCGGTCGATGCTGGTGCCGGCGGCGACCGGGATGAGGAAGGCCGCGGCGGCCTGCATGCCATTCGGGTCGGCGAGCAGGAACGACTGCTCCTCGGTGAGGGAGAACCGCTCGCTCCCCGGGTCGTAGGTGACGTAGCCGCCCGCTGCCTGCAGGGCCAGCCACTCGCGCACGTACCGCTCACCGACGCCCGCCACCCGGGCGACGTCCGCGGGTGCGGCCGGCATCACGGACAGGAGGGCCCGGTAGAGCCCGAGCCGGTCGCCGAGGACCGCGCCCAGGGCCTGGAAGCTCGCCCCCACGTCGACGACGAACCGTCCGAGCAGGTCGTTGAGCCTGGCCTCGTCCACGGTCACGGCGGACTCCTCCTGACGACGAATCGTCCCCGTGGCGGCCCACTGTCCCGCCGGGCATCGGACGCGACCAGGGACGCAGGTCCCGTGTCGGCTGTGCCCGAACCGGTGGCGACCGGGGGTGTCGGAGAGGGTCCGTCGAGCGCCACGGCTGCTCGTGACCGAGCGGCCAACCCACGACGCGCGTTGCGTCACCGCACGCGCAGGACGACAGCGACGGACGGTGGGGGAGCAGCAGGCGGTTGTGCGGTGTCCCCTGGAGCGCGACCCTGGGCGCCGCACGGGGTCTGGCGCAGCGGAGGGCACCGGGGCGTATCTGCTGACGCATGTCTGGCCGGGCGGGACCGAAAAGCAGTACCAGGCGACGCGGACGGCGGTGCATCCGCCCGACGGGCTCCCGGACGGGCAGACGTATCACGTCGCCGGCCCCACGGAAGGTGGCTTCCTGATCACCGCCGTGGGGGACCCGAAGGAGAGTTGCGAACGCTTCGTGCAGAACATGCTGACGGTCACGGGGCCCGAGGACGATCTCATCGGCGCAGCGCGCCCCGTCCGGCCCGGATTGCTCTTGTGCGCCGGCCCCCGGGGCTTGTGCGCCGGCCCCCGGGGCGCCCACCGTGGAGACCGCGACGTCGGGTCCGTTCGTTGTCCGGGAGGTCGGTGTGTCCGAGGTGGACTGTTGCATCGCCGGCGGTGGACCGGCGGGGATGATGCTCGGGCTCCTCCTCGCCCGCCAGGGCGTGGAGGTGCTGGTGCTGGAGAAGCACGGGGACTTCCTGCGGGACTTCCGGGGAGACACCGTCCATCCGTCGACGCTGCGGCTGCTCGACGAGCTGGGTCTGGCCGAGGAGTTCCTCGGGCTGCCGCACCAGAAGGTGACCAAGCTGGGCGTCACCACCGACGACGGCACCTACGTCCTGGCCGATTTCGGCCGGCTGCCCGGCAAGTTCCCCTTCCTCGCCTTCGTGCCGCAGTGGGACCTCCTCGACTTCCTGGCCGACCGGGCGCGGCGCTACCCGAACTTCCAGCTGCGGATGAACGCCGAGGCGGTCGGCCTCCTCCGCGAGGACGGGCAGGTGACGGGAGTCCGGTACCGGACTCCCGTCGACGGCGAGCGGGAGGTCCGTGCGCAGCTGACGGTGGCAGCCGATGGCCGCGACTCCGCGCTCCGCGTGGACGCCGGCCTCCGCCTCCGGAAGTTCGGGGCGCCGATGGACGTGCTGTGGTTCCGGCTGTCCCAGCCTCCTGCCGGGTCGGGCCCGTCGTTCGGGGGCGCCGGCCGCATCACGCGGGGGCGCATGCTGGTCCGGCTCGACCGCGGTGACTACTGGCAGTGCGCCTACCTCGTTCCGAAGGGCGGCTACGCGGCGCTGACGACGGCCGGCTTCGAGGCGTTCCGCGCCGATCTGGCCCGGCTGCTGCCCGAGGGCACCACCCTGGAGGCACTCCGCAGCTGGGACGACGTCCGGGTGCTCAGCGTGCGGGTGGACCGGCTGACACGGTGGCACCGGCCGGGGCTGCTGCTCATCGGGGACGCCGCCCATGCCATGTCGCCCATCGGCGGCGTGGGCATCAACCTGGCCGTGCAGGACGCCGCTGCGGCGGCCCGCCTCCTCGCCGGTCCGTTGCGGAACGGTGTGGTGCCTCCTCGGCGCCTCGCCCGAGTGCGGTGGCGCCGGCTGTTGCCCACCGTGGTCACCCAGCTGCTGCAACGGCAGATCCAGACGCGGGTGCTCAGCCGGATCCTGGCCGGCGATCGACCCGTGGGCACACCACGGGTCGTGCGACTGCTCCACCGGCACCCCATTCTGCAGGGGCTGCCGGCCCGGGCCATCGGAATCGGGGTGCTGCCCGAGCACGCTTCCCCAGCCCCCTCCGCGGGCGTGCAGGCCCGGCCGTGAAGGTCGCGCTCGGCAGGTCCGCGCCAGGTCGCGGACTTCCCACGGACCGCCATCGGGGGCGGTGCGGAGGAGCAAGTGACGTTCGTCCCTGCCCGGGATGCCACGTCCACGACCTAATCTCGGCCAGGGGACGCCATCCGGTGGCCCCGGGACGGCGCCGCGCGGCACGTGCCGACGGATGGACAAGGTGACGCGTGAGCACCGCCTCGTCCTCGGCGGTGAACTCGCCGTCCCGCTTCTCGGTCATGTAGAGGTTGCCGAACACCTCTCCCCGGACCAGCACCGGGACCCCGAGGAAGGTCCGCATGGGCGGGTGTTGCTCCGGGAAGCCGAGCGAGGACGAATGGGCGCCCAGGTCGCTGATGCGCAGTGGGTGAGGGGCGGTGATCAACTGGCCGAGCACGCCCTTGCCCTCCGGCAGATGACCCATCCGGTCGGCCAGCTCCTGGTCGATGCCCGCCGTGATGAAGGCACCCAGTCCGCCACCGGGGCGGAGTACGCCCAGCGCTCCGTAGCGGGCGTCGACCAGGCCCGTCGCCGCCTCCGCGATCTGATGGAGCGTCGTGTCCAGGTCCAGGCCGGCGGACACGCTGAGGAAGGCATCGAGCAGGTCCTGCACCCGCTCCTGGGTACGGGCCACCGTCGCGAGGCGGTCCTGCATCTCGGTGAGCAGCTGCGTCAGCCGCATCCCGGCCAGGGGGGAGCTGATCCGCAGCTGGCCGTCATCGCCGGCGGCGGGGGCCGGGGACCGGGGTGGCTCGGTCATCGCCGGATCAGGTTCTCAGTCAGGGCCCGCCACGACACCCCTTCCGGCCCGCGCCTGCGCTGTGGCCACCTCGGACGGATGTCCGCAGATGCGTCGTCCGCGCACGAGGCTGATCCGGACGGCGACGTAGCAGTGCGAGTCCACCGGCGGCCACGGTCGGGCGCCGAGCTCGTCGAGGGCCAGGACCTCGCGGGGATCGCTGACGACGCGTGAGGGGCCCACGACGGTGACGTTCCAGCCGGTCCGGTCGGCCGGGTCGAAGTGGTCGACCTCGAACGCCACGACGGCTCCGCGGCTGGCCGCCGCGACCTTGCTGCCGCGGAGGGTGGGGATGAACAGCTCACGGTCACGCACGGCGAAGGAGACCGGCTGGACCGCGGGCAGGGCGCCTTCGGTGAAGGCGATCCGGCCGATGACCGCGGTGCCCAGCAGGTCGAGGCACTCAGCTTCGTCCAGATCCGCCACGTGTCGTTCCTCGTGGGCGATCGCCACAGTGCCTCCTCGGTGCCGTGCTGGACGCCGGCTGCCCGGGCGAACGCAGCCTCGTTCCGTCCTTCGTCTCGGGGCCCGGCGGTCACTCGTCGCGCGTCGCAAGCCGCCGCCGTGCTGCCCACGTTCAGGAGGAGGTCGCGACGGGCGCAGGTGCGCCCGTCACCATCCCCGCGAGGGCGGAGGCGATCTCCTCGGCCCAGGCGCGCAGGGCATCCCAGTCCCGGAAGTCGCCCACCGGGGCGCGCATGGCGGTCACCATCGCTTTTTCACCGAACCCGAGGAGCTGCTTGTCGACCCGGCCCGGGAACACCCGGTGCCCTCGGGCACCCACCATCTGGGACATCGGGCCGGCGTCGTGCGGCTCGTCGGGAGGGAAGGGTGGTTCACCGATCGGGCCACTGCTGAACAGCCACACCGGCCTCAGTCGCAGCGCAGCGCTGTGGTCGGCGGCGTACTGGCGGGCCGGCTCGAGCCACCGGCCGACATAGACCGCGCTGCCCAGGACGACGGCGTCGAACCGGGACGGGTCCGGGCGCTGTTCCACCGGGACGGCCAGGGCGGACACGCCGCCGGTGCGGCCGGCCGCGGACTCCTCCAGGTAGCGGGCGAGCGCCGTGGCGATCTCATGGGTCGACCCGTGCCTGCTGGCGGCAGTGACCAGGAGTCGCGGTGGTGCGCCGGTGCTCATCGAGGTGCGCTCCTGTCCGTCGTCCGGTGCGGCATCCGGAGGTGGTCGGCTGCCGGCCGGTCGGGTCAACCGTCGTCCGTGGTCCGCTCGCGCGGCAGGGCACGAGGGCCTCTGCGGTGAGGACCACCGGCCCGGTCGGTCCGCTCGGCGCAGGGTCGGGCCGGCAACCGACCGGCTCGACCGCTGCGCCACGGGGCAGGTCCCGCTGGAGACGGCCCGGAGTGGAACGCCGTGGACCCGCGTCGCGGGCCCGCTGCCCACCACTGGCAGCGGGCCGGCCGCAGGGGGCCATGCTGAGCAGTGCCGGAGACGGCACCGGAGGAGAGGGAGGCACCGTGGCCGATGCACCGGACTGGACCGAGGTCGTCGCCGCAGCGACCCGGGCGCCGTCGATCCACAACACGCAGCCCTGGCTGTTCACCGGATCCGAGGACCGGCTGGAGGTCTTCTACGACCCGGAGCGGTCGCTGCCGGTGCTGGACCCCACCCACCGGCAGCAGGTGATCAGCTGCGGGGTGGCCGTGGAGTTCGCTGCGGTCGCGCTGCGTGCCGCCGGGCTCGAGGTGGAGGTCGAGGTCGTGCCTGGCCGCGAGCACCCGGACCACCTCGCGACGGTCCGGGTCACGGGTGAGCGAGCAGCCAGCGCGGAGGACCGGGCGCTGGCGGCGGCCATCGGTGCGCGGCACACCCAGCGCGCGGCCTTCGAGGATCGCGCCGTGCCCAGCGGGCTCGTGGATCAACTGCAGGCCGAGGCGGGCGCCTACGGCGTGTGGCTGGAGGCGGTGAGCCGGTCCGACGCAGAGCTCGCCGTGGTAGCCCTGCTCAACCGGGCCGAGGAGGTCGAACAGGGTGAGCCCGCGTACCGGGCCGAGCTCGAGAAGTGGCTGCGCACCGAGCCCGGTGCGCCGGACGGCATTCCGGTGGAGGCGGTGCCGGGCGAGGACCCGGCCACCCGCCCGTCCAACTGGCTCATCCGCGACTTCCTCGTCGGCCAGCGGGTGCCGGGCTCGCCCCCGGTCCCGAACGACGACGACCCGCCGCCGGAGGTGGAGCGGCCGACCGTCCTGCTGCTGGGCACCGCCGGTGACGACCGGTCCGCCTGGGTGCAGGCGGGCCGCGCGCTCGGCCGGGTGCTGCTGCGGGCGACGGCGGCCGGTCTCGCGGCCTCGCCACTGACCCAGGCGCTCGACTGGCCGGCGACCCGGACCCGGATGACGCTCCAGCTGTCCCTCGTCGGTCACCCGCAGATGTTGCTGCGAATGGGGTGGCCGGCCGCGCCGGGTACGGAGACCGGGCGACGCCCGGTCACCGAGGTGCTGCGCCCCTCCGGCTGACGACCCACCGCGGCCGGTCGTTCCCTGGCGCGGGTACGAAACGCCGTCCGATCAGCCGACCAGCGGCCCGCTCACCGCGCTCAGCACGGCGGCGCGGTTCACGTGCCCGGGGTCTCCGGCGGAGTGGGACGGCACCGGCACGGTCAGTACCGGCGTGGCGCAGCGGTGCAGGACCGAGTGTGCGGTCGTGCCCTCACCGGGGGTGCCCAGCTGACGGACGCCGACCACGACGAGCTCCGCGGCGTCGGCCTGCTCGACCAGGACGTGCCCGGGGCGGCCGGGCAGGATGACGATCTCCACCGACAGGCCGGGATGGGTGCGGCTCAGCGCCCCGACCTGCTCGGCGAGGAGCGCGCGCTCGGCCCGGTCCGTGGCGTCGCGGTCGAGTCGCCAGCGCAGCGGCACCATCGCGTCCTCGGTCAGCTGCCGCCACGCATGGACGACGCGCAGCGGCTGCGCCCGCAGCCGTGCCTCGGCCGCCGCGGCCGCGAGCACGGTCGCGGTGCCGGCTCCTCCGTCCACGCCGCCCACCACCCCGTGTCGCCGGGGTCCCGGCGCGGGAGCCACCCGGTGGACGAGCACCGGGCAGAGCGCGCTGCTGGCCACGGCGTCGGCCACGGAGCCCAGCGTGGGGCCGTGGCCCCACGTGAGTCCCGTGGCGCCCACGACGAGCAGGCTCGCCGCCTCCGATTCCCGGCGCAGCACCAGCTCCGGCCGTCCGTCCACCAGGGCGGCGGTGATCCTCCCCCGGGGGAGGAGGCCGGTGAGGATGCCGTGCAGCCGCTCCAGTTCCGCGTTCGCCGACCGACGGGCGATGGCACGGGCATCCAGGTCGGCGGGCAGACCGGGCAGGGTCCCGTACGGCCAGTGGAACGCGCGCACGAGGCGGAGCGGGAGCCGGCGGCGGTCCGCCTCCCGTGCCGCGGCGCGCGCGGCCTCCGCTGCCGGCACGGATCCATCCACTCCGACGACGACGGGGGCGGGTGAGGGCTGGCTCATCGGTGCTCCTCGATGGGACTCCACGTGGACGCGGTGCCGCGCGATCAGACCGTGGCGGCGGCAGGGGCCGGGGCCGGCTCATCGGCGGCCGGCGACCACCGAACCGCGACGACGCCGGGGACGGTGTGGGCGAGGGTCCGCACGGCGTGGGCATCCGCCGCGGCGTCGGCCGCCGCGATGTCGGTGATGGCGGCGTCCCCGGGCCCGGCCGGATCGGCGGCCGGTGCGGGGGCCACGGTCACCACGCCCTCGCAGACCGAGACCGTCCACGTGCCGAACCGCTGCAGGTATGCCTCGACCAGGCGCTGGACGTCGCGGGCGATCTCATCGTCCGGCCGGACCAGTGCGCGCAGCACGTCGCGCCGGCTGACGATGCCGACCAGTCTGTCGCCGTCGATGACCGGGACGCTGCGCAGCTGTTCGTCGACCAGCAGGCGCGCCACGTCGGCCACGTCCGCCGTGGGGAGCACCGTGCGGACCCGCCTGGTCATCACCCCGCGGACGAGGAGCGGGGGAGGACCGGCCTCGCCGTCCGCGCGGCGGAGGTGGAGTCGCGGGTCCTGCGGCAGCCGGCCGCGCAGCACGTCGGCCTCGGCGACGATGCCGATGACGGCGCGGCTGTCGTCCACCACGGGCAGCGCCGCGAACCCGCGTGCGGCCATCACCTCACCGGCGTGCTTCGCCGACGTGTCCGGACCGACGGCGGCCACCTGTCCGGTCATGACCTCCCTGACCTGCACGACTGCCTCCTCGCGCCGGCCCGGTGTTCCCGGCGATGGTGCGACGCTAGCGAGGGCGAGGGGCCGGAGCCAGGGCCATGCGGGGGCACCGGCCAGGGACCTCGGTCCCCTGGGCGGTGCCGGCCGGCAGGCCGGGCCGGGTGTGACGGGCGGGCAGGTGCCTGGGTTCGCGGGCTGGGTGGGTTTCACCCCCCGGGACCAGGCGCCAGTGGACGTCGGGCCCGGACGACCACGGACCAAGGTCCATGTCGGGTGCCCGGGAAGGCGGCCAGGCTCGAACCGCCCTGTGGAGCTCGGCGCGATCGCGCCGATCGTGCGGGCAAGCGATGGAGGCCTGCCGTGACCGAGCAACGGGCGCCCTACCCCGTACGCGTCGACGCGACGCTGGAGCGACCATCACGCTGGCTGTGGCTGGTCAAGTGGCTGCTGCTCGTGCCCCACTACGTCGTCCTGGCGTTCCTGTGGCTGGCCTTCGTCGTGCTCAGTGTCGTCGCCTTCTTCGCGATCCTGATCACCGGTCGCTACCCACGGGCGCTGTTCGACTTCAACGTGGGGGTCCTGCGTTGGTCCTGGCGCGTGCACTACTACGGCTACGGGGCGCTGGGGACCGACCGGTACCCGCCGTTCACCCTCCGTGACGTGCCCGACTACCCGGCGCACCTGGACGTCGCCTACCCCGAGCGACTGTCCCGGGGGCTGGTGCTCGTCAAGTGGTGGCTGCTCGCCATCCCGCACTACCTGGTCGTCGCCGTCTTCGCCGGCGGTGGCCTGTGGCTGGGCACCCGGTCGGGGTCGGGCGGCGGCTGGGACCAGGGCTGGGCCGCCGGTGGCGTGATCGGTCTGCTGGTGTTCATCAGCGGCGTGGTGCTGCTGTTCACCGGCCGGTATCCACGGTCGGTGTTCGACTTCGTCCTCGGCATGGACCGCTGGGTGCTACGGGTCGCCGCCTACGCGGCGCTGATGACGGACGCCTATCCGCCGTTCCGGATGGACCTGGGCGGCAGCGACCCCGGTTGGGCGCCGGGGGGTCCGCTCCCGGCCGCCCCGGGCGGGGCGGGGGTCGCGTTCCCGGTCCCGCATCGGTGACGACCTCCCCCGGTGGTGCGACGACGGCCTCTGCCGTCGACTCTCCCCGGCCGGGGACCCGCCGCACGGCCGGTGGACGCCCGGGCGGGTCGTCACCGTCGTGCTGGGCGCGCTGCTCCTGCTCGCCTCCACCGGCCTGCTGCTGACCGGGTCGTCGACGACCTGCTCGGGAACGTCCGGTTGCCGGCGGACGGCAACTGGACGGTCGTGGTGATGCGGGCCGACGGGACGGCCGGTGTGGCTGCTGGGATGCAGGTCGCCGCGACGGTGCCAGCGCTGACCTGGGCGGCCGGGGGCCTGCTGGCGGGGGACCGGTGCCCCGGCCGGCATCACTCGGAGGGGGTGGAACCGTGTCCGGCCGCAGCCCGGGATGAGCCCGGCACGGTGACGTCGGAGCTCGCATCGGTGAGCCCTCGAACGCAGGGTCGGTCAGCCGGTCGCCTGGTCGCGGACCTGGCGGCGGTAGACGTCGAGGAAGGCCCGGCCGGCTGCTCCCCGCAGTGCCGGGTCCCGCATCGCGATGCCGAGTTCCCACTGCGGCGCGTCGGCGATGGTGGCCACCGCGACCTCGCCGAACACGGCATCGTCGATGCACGCCCGTGGTCCGTAGGAGATGCCCATGCCGCGCTGCACCATGGCGAGGACGCCGAACCACTCGTCGACCTCGAGCCGCACCTGCCGGCGCAGATCGCGCTCCTCGAGCATGCGATCGAACAGGTCGCGGACCCACCACCCCCGGGGCAGGTCGATGATCGGCTCGTCGAGGAGTTCCCGCACGTCCACCTCGTGCGCCCCGCCCAGACGGTGACCTGCCGGGCACACCACCCCGAGCGGCGTGCTCACCACCGGTTCGAACAGCAGGGCGGGGCTGGTGCGACGTGTCAGGGGTGTGATGGCGAGATCCACCTGCCCCTCGGCGACGAGCCCGACGAGGTCCCTCGCGCCGTCGTGCAGGACGTGCACCTGCACACCCGGGTGCCGGTCCTGGAACCGCCGGATCGCCACAACCGGGTCGACGCTCCTGGGAACGGCGACGGTCGCGATCCGGACCGAGCCCCGGAGCAGGCCCGTGACCTCGGAAACAGCGTCGTGCGCCCGGGCGGCGTCGTCGATCGCCGCTCGGGCCGGCTCGAGGAGCGCGCGGCCGGCGTCGGTGAGCTCGGCGCCGTGCCGCCCGCGGATGAACAGCTGCGTCCCGAGCTCCCGTTCGAGCCCCAGGAGTGACGCCGACAGGCTCGACTGCACCATGTAGAGACGCGCCGCGGCAGCGGTGAACGAGCCTTCCTCCACGACTGCGAGGAAGTACTCCAGCTGCCTGAGTTCCACGAGCCATCGCCTCCGTCGATGCAACCCAGCGAAAACGCGTGATGAACGGGACGGCGCCGGCTGCCGACACCTGCAGTGCCCCCAACCGGGGCCGCTGTCGGGAACCGCGAGGAGCTCTCGCGCGCAGAAAGCATCCCACCGTCGACGCCGCACCGGCGATGACGGCCGGTGCGGTCGTGCGTGTCGACGTCTCTCGCACCGCCAGCGAGATGACACAGGGAGGACATCGACATGGGCATGGGCACGAGAGGGCGGGCACCAACTGCCCGGCGCTCGTTCGGGGCGAGCTGGAGGAGGCTGACCCGGCACGCGCGCCGCATCACGACGATCGCGACCGCCGCGGCGCTGGCCGTGGGGCTCGCCGGGCCCGCGGCGGCGCAGGCGTCGACGGACGCCTCCGCCGCACCGGTCTCGGTGATCGTCCGGCAGCTGCCGGGGGCGGGGAACGCTCCTGAGCAGGCGGTGTCCGCCGTCGGGGGCACCGTCGATCGGCCGCTGGGCATCATCGACGGCTTCAGTGCCACCGTGCCGGCCGACCGGCTGGATGTGCTGCGCACGGCGTCCGGCGTTCTGTCGGTCACCGAGAACGCCGCCGTCGAGTTGCACGACGCGGGCCCCGCAGCCGTCCAGAACGAGACCGGATCCCTGTACCGGATCACCCACGAGGTGACCGGCGCGACGGCGATGTGGGAGCGCGGCATCGTCGGTGTCGGTGTCGACGTCGCCCTCATCGACTCGGGTGTCGTGCCGGTCGACGGACTCCGGACCCGAGGAAAGATCGTGAACGGGCCGGACCTGTCCTTCGAGGCGCAGGCCTGCGACGACGAGGGCTGCCGTCCGGGGCCCGCGCGGAACCTGGACTCCTACGGGCACGGCACGCACATGGCCGGGATCATCGCCGGCCGGGACGACGCGGCGTCGCCGGCGACCTACCGGGACCCGAACACCTTCATCGGGATGGCCCCGGGTGCGCGGGTCGTCAGCGTGAAGGTGGCCGACGCCAGCGGTGCGACCGACGTGTCGCAGGTGATCGCCGGGATCGACTGGGTGGTGCAGAACCGCAACAAGAACGGGCTGAACATCCGGGTGCTCAACCTGTCCTTCGGCACAGACGGCGTGCAGGACTACCAGCTCGACCCGCTCACCTACGCCGCCGAGGCGGCCTGGCACAGCGGGATCGTCGTCGTCGTCGCCGCCGGCAACGGCGGGTACGGGACGGCGAAGCTGAACAACCCCGCCTACGACCCGTACCTGATCGCCGTGGGCGGCGCCGACAGCCGGGGCACCTACGGCGTCGCCGACGACGTCGTCCCGGCGTGGTCGAGCACGGGCGACGGCACCCGCAACCCCGACCTGGTCGCTCCGGGCGCCTCCGTGGTCAGCCTGCGCAGCCCGGGGTCCTACCTGGACACCAGCTACCCGGGGGCGCGGTCCGGTGACCGGCTCTTCCGCGGCAGCGGCACGTCGCAGGCGGCGGCGGTCGTCTCCGGTGCCGCCGCGCTGCTGCTGCAGCAGCGTCCGCGGATGACGCCGGACCAGGTCAAGGCCCTGCTGATGAGCACCGCGCAGCCACTGCCGGAGGCCGACCCCATCGCCCAGGGCGACGGGATGCTCGACCTCCACGCGGCCCGGGACGCCGCCACCCCGCGGGCGGTGCAGACGTGGCCGCGTGCCACCGGGCTGGGCTCTTTGGAGGCCGCCCGTGGCTCGATGAACCTCGAGTACGACGGTGCACGGCTCGAGGGGGAGTTCGACGTCCGGGGCAGGACGTGGGACCCGGTCGCGTGGTCCCGCGCTGCCGCAGCCGGCACCACGTGGACGGGCGCGTCGCTCAAGGGGTCCACGACGAGCGACGGAGCCTGGAACGGCCTGGGCTGGTACGAGACCGGCCCGGCGACCGCGCTCGGGGGCTTCACGTGGTCGGGTCACAGCTGGTCCGGGATGACCTGGTCCGGGATGACCTGGGCCGGGCACAGCTGGTCGGGTCACAGCTGGTCCGGGCACAGCTGGTCCGGGCACAGCTGGTCGGGTCACAGCTGGTCCGGCGACAGCTGGTCCGGTCACAGCTGGTCCGGCGCGGGCTGGGGCTGATCGCATGACGACGACGATGACGGACGGCCGCCCCGCAGCACGTCCGAGCCCGTTCTCGCTGACCCCTGGTCAGCGGATCACGCTGTTGATCGCGGCCGTGGCCGCTACCGCGGTGGCGCTGTTCGTCATCGTCGTCCGCGATCTCCCGCGGTTCGACGCCTCCCTCACCGTGCCGTGGCTGGTGTGGGTGGCGGCGTTCGCTGCCGGCGAGATCCTCGTGGTGCACGTCCACCTGCGGCGGGACTCGCACTCCCTCTCCCTGACCGACCTCGTGCTGGTCGCCGGCCTGTACATGGCTGAGCCGGCCGCACTGGTCACCGCGCTCGTGGTCGGTACCGCACTCGCGCTCGTGCTCCACCGCCGTCAGTTCGGTCTCAAGCTCGTCTTCAACCTCGCCCAGTTCGCGCTGGGTGGCTGCCTGGCCACCGTTGTCTTCGCCGCGCTGACCCAGGGCGCGGCGGGGTCGGGTCCCTGGACCTGGGCGGCCGCGCTGGCCGCCGTCGTGGTCACCACGCTCGGCGCCGACCTCTGCATCTTCGCCGCGATGTTCCTCTCCGGTGGCACGGTGGACGTGCGGGAGCTGTTCCGGATCGTCGCGCTCTCCATGCCCTTCACCCTCGGGGTCGCCACGGTGGGGCTGCTCGTCGTCCGTACGGCCGCGCACGACCCGGCTGCGCTGGTCCTGCTGGCCCCGCCCACGCTGCTCTTCATCGCCGCCTACCGGGCCTACACCCGGGCCCAGCGGCAGGAGACCAACCTCCGACTGCTGCACGAGGTGACCTCGCTGCTGTACAACAGCGACGACGCCACGGCGGCGCTCACCAACTTCCTCACCGCCGTGCGCGGGGCCTTCTCCGCCGGTATCGCCGAACTGGTGCTGCTCGACGACGACAACAGCGTCGCCACGGTCAGCCGGAGCCGGGACGGCCACGAGCCGGTCGCCCTGATGCCGCTGGAGCACACCGGGGATGCCGCTGCGCTGGTGCGCTGGGCCTCGGGTGCCGGCATGTCCACCACCCGCACCGGTGCCGGGCGGGGCACACCGCTGGACGGGTACGCGGTCCGGCGCGGTCTCAAGGACGCCATGGTCTCGGTGCTGCGCACGGAGAACCGGGTGCACGGGCTGCTGGTCGTGGGCGACCGGCTGGGTGACGTGGCCACCTTCTCCGGCAGCGACCTGGCACTGCTGGAGACCTTCGCCCGGCACGTGGCGACGTCACTGGACAGGGGCCGCCTGGAGCAGGACCTCCGGCTGGTCACCGAGCTCAAGGAGGAGCTGCGCCACCAGGCGATGCACGACGCCCTCACCGGTCTGCCCAACCGGACCCTCTTCCTCGACCGGACGCAGCACGCGGTCCACCTGGCCGGTCGTAACGGTCTCTGGCCCGCGGTCCTGTACATCGACCTCGACGGCTTCAAGCCGGTGAACGACACCCACGGCCACGAGGCCGGCGACGTGCTGCTGCAGGCCTTCGCCGAACGGTTGAGCGACTGCCTGCGGTCGGCCGACACCGCCGCCCGCCTGGGCGGGGACGAGTTCGCCGTGCTCCTGCACGGGCCGATCGACCGGTCCGGCGTCGAGCACGTCCTCGACCGCATCCGCACCCAGCTGGACCTGCCCGTCGATCTGGGCGCGGGACGGGTCGCCACCGTCGGCGCGAGCATCGGCGTGGCCATCGCGGACGCCGCCATCGACGTCGACACGCTGATCCGGCATGCCGACATCGCGATGTACACCGCCAAGCGTGGCGGCGGGAGCAGCTCCACGTTCTACGAGGACGGGCTCGGCGACGAGGCCCCTGACCGGCCGGACCCGGCCGCCGAGCTGGCCGGCGCCCTGGACCGGGGCGAGTTCACCGTCGTCTACCAGCCGTTGGTGGACCTGCGGACCGGCCGCCCGGCCGGCGCCGAGGCGCTGGTCCGCTGGCAGCACCCCACCGAGGGCCACCGCCCGCCGGACACCTTCATCCCCCTCGCCGAGGAGACCGGCCTCATCACGGAGATCGGGGCCTTCGTGCTGCGCGACGCCTGCCGGCAGGCCGCCCGCTGGGTCGGGTCCTGCAGCGGTTCCACTCCACCGATGGTCACGGTCAACCTGTCCGCGCGGCAGGTGACCGACCCGCGGATCGTCGACCAGGTCGGCAGGGCGCTGGCCGAGGCGGGGCTCGACCCTGGCCGGCTGGTCCTCGAGATCACCGAGACCGTCCTGATGCAGGACCGGGATGCCGCGGCGACGACCCTGTGGCGGCTGAAGGCCCTCGGCGTCCGCATCGCCATCGACGACTTCGGGACCGGGTACTCCTCCCTGGCCTACCTCTGCCGCTTTCCGCTCGACATGCTGAAGGTCGCTCGCGAGTTCGTCGACGGCCTCGGGCGGGACGCCAACGCCGACGTCGTCACCCGCGCCGTCGTGGAGTTGGCCGGTGCCCTCGGGCTGCTCACGGTCGCCGAGGGCGTGGAGACCGAACAGCAGCACGAGCACGTGGCCGAGCTGGGCTGCGACCTCGCGCAGGGCTACCTGTTCTCGCGACCCGTCGACGCGGAGACGGTCCTGGCGCTCGTGTCCGGCCAGCGCGAGTCCGGCCGTACGCCGCGGCCGGCCGGCCCAGCGGTCGGCCTCGGGGCAGCCGGGTCCGCCGCGGAACTCACCATGTCCTAGCGAGCCTGCGGCGCTGCACCCTCGGCGGTGACGACGCGCCGGTTTCCGCGGCAGCAGCCTGGGGATCCGCGACCTGCGCCGTCCGGCATCCCCGGCGCCCCGCGCCTCCGCCGCCCACCCCCCACCGCGCCGCCCGGTCCCGCAGAGCCCGCCGAGGAGGACCACCGTGCCGACCCCGCCCCCGACCACCGCCCGGCCCGCACCCGAGCTCGCCGATGACGAGCTGCCGGCCAAGCAGGGACAACTGCTGCGCGAGCTCGGCGTCCTCGACCGACCCGCGGACGCCGAGCTCGGCGCCGCCCTGCGGCTGGCCTGCTCGCTGACCGGCGTGCCGTTCGCCGCGCTGAACCTGCTCGACACCGACCGGCAGCTGACCCTCGCCGCCGTCGGCGCCGACGCCGACGATGTGCCCCGCGCGCACTCCGTCTGCGCGCGCACCAGCCTGCAGCCCGGCGTCTTCTGGTCGGCGGACCTGTCGGCCGACCCGGCGTTCAGGCACCACCCGTTCGTCAACGGCGAAGTCGGCGCCCTGCGCTTCTACGCCAGCGCTCCCATCGACGTCGAGGACGTGCCCGTCGCCACCGTCTGCCTGTACGACACCCGGCCCCGGCACATCACCGACGAGCAGGTGCAGCAGCTGGCCGACGTCGCCGAACTGGCCCGCGGCGTCATCCTGCGCGGCCGCTACGTCCGCCGCGCCGCCGAGCTGGCCGCCGCCAGCGAGGACGCCCGGGCCGAACTGGCCCGCGCCCGGGCCTTCGACCGGGCGCTGCTGGACTCCCTGTCGGTCGGCGTCGTCGCCTGTGACGCCACCGGGCGGCCCAGGTTGGTCAACAAGGTCATGCAGACCTGGCTGGACGAGCAGCACGCCGGCGAGCAGGCGCCGGGCCTCGGCTGTCACGAGCCCGTCCCCGACCAGCTCGTCCCGAACCTCTTCGAGGTCGACGGCGTCACCCCCGTCCACCACGGCCGCACCCCGATGAGCCGGGCGCTGCGCGGCGAGCTGGTCCGGGACGCCGAACAGGTCGCCGGAGCCCCCGGCCACCCGCGTCGGCGGACCCTCGCCAATGCCGAATCGGTCCATGACGACCGCGGCGCCCTGCTCGGCGCCGTCGTCACGGTCACCGATGTGACCCACCAGCGGGAGCTCGAGGCACGGCTGCGCGAGGCAGCGCTGCACGACCCGCTGACCGGCCTGCCCAACCGCAGCCTGCTGGTCGACCGGATCGATCAGGTCCTCACCGCCCAGCTACGCAGCGGGGCCCCCGCCGCGCTCATCTACTGTGACCTCGACGACTTCAAGGTCATCAACGACACCGCCGGGCACGCCGCCGGAGACGCCGCCCTCGGTTCCGCCGCCACGGCCCTGCGCAGCGCGATCCGCGCCGACGACACCGTCGCCCGCATCGGCGGTGACGAGTTCGCCGTGCTCTGTCCCGGCCTGCAGACCGCGGAGGAGGCCCGCACGGTGATCGGTCGCATCCACACCGCCCTCGCCGATGGCGCCACGCCACTGCGGTGCAGCGCCGGCTTCGCGCTCACCGGTCCCGGCGACACCGCCGAGGCGCTGTTGGCCCGGGCCGACGGGCAGATGTACACCGTGAAGCGGGCCCGCCGCGCCGTCGGCTGACCGGCCGATCCCGGCTTCCCCCGGTGCCGCGCCGGCCCGGCAGCAAACCCGGTAGCACCGATCTCCAACCGCTGGCTCGAGGAGCGGTAGAGCCGCCATCGGGCCCGCCGGGTCAGGAGCCCACGCCCGGACCCGGGGCAGGAACGACCTCGTGGACGCGGTCGAGCTGACAGTCGGTCGACTCGACCGCGGCGTCCGGCGCGGGGGTCAGACGGCGCGCAGGCCGCCCGGGGTGGTGGCCCTCTCGCGGGTCGCGAGCCAGGGCAGGAGCTCACCGGTCGGCATCGGACGGGCGAGGTGCCAGCCCTGCACCAGATCGCAGGCCATCGAGGCCAGCAGGTCCCAGGTCGCCTGGTCCTCGACACCTTCGGCGACGACCTCCAGCCCGAGATGCCGGCCCAGGTCGACGATGGCGCGCACGATGGCGACGTCCTCACCCTGCTCGCGGAGCCCGGTGACGAAGCTCCGGTCGATCTTGACCTCGTGCACCGGCAGCCGCTTGAGGTAGGACAGCGAGGAGTAGCCGGTGCCGAAGTCGTCGTCCGACAGCCTCACGCCGAGGTCCAGCAACTGATGCAGCAGGCCGACGGCGCGGGCTGGGTCGGCCATGACCGAGCTCTCGGTGACCTCCAGGGTCAGCCGGGCGGCCGGGACGCCGTGCCGGCGGAGCAGCCGGGCGACCTCCTCGACCAGTGCAGCATCCTGCAGGCTCCGGGTGGACAGGTTCACGGCGACGCCCAGGTCGTGCCCGGCGGCCCGCCACTGCGCACACGCCGCCAGTGACGAGTCGAGGACCTGGGTCGTCAGCGGGCCGATGAGGCCGCTGCGTTCGGCGACCGGGATGAACTCGTCGGGGGAGACCCAGCCGAGGTCCGGGTGCTGCCAGCGCACCAGCGCCTCCACCCCGACGACCGCACCGGAGCCCAGCCGGGCCTGCGGCTGCACGTGGACCTGGATGCCGTCGTTGTGCAGCGCCGCCCGCAGCTCGGAGACGAGGGTGAGGCGGCGGGGGCTGGTCGTGTCCAGGTCGGGTTCGTAGAGGCGCGGGCCGCAGGCGGACGACTTGGCCTCGTACATCGCCACATCCGCCCGCTTGAGCAGCGCCGCCGCGTCGCGGGCGTGGGCGGGCGCCAGGGCGACGCCGATGGAAACACTGACCTCGATATCCAGGCCGTCGAGCACCACCGGTTGCTCGAGTGCCCGCAGTGCCCGCCCGGCGACGCGGAGCGCCTGCTGCTCGTCGGCCGTATCAGGCAGGAGGGCGGCGAACTCGTCGCCACCGAGCCTGACGACCGTGCCGGCCCCGCCGACCGCCGTCGTCAGGCGCCGGCCGACCTCGGCGAGCAGGAGATCTCCCTGTTCGTGCCCCAGGATGTCGTTGACCTCCTTGAACCCGTCCAGGTCGAGGACCATCACGGCGGCACCGGACGCGCGCCCGGCCTGCACGTCATCGAGCGCGGCGCCGAGGCGGCGCTGGAGGAACGTGCGATTCGGCAGGCCGGTCAGGCTGTCGTGGAGGGCCTCGTGCTGCAGCCTCTCGATCAGCTCACCGTTCTGCAGCGCGACACCGGCGTGGTTGGCCACGGTTTCCAGCACCCGCACGTCGTCCTTGCCGTACGTACGGACGTCGCCCAGCCGGTCGGCCACGATCAGGAGCCCGGTGATGCCCTCCCGGCCGCGCAGCGGAACAGCGATCGCCTCGCGGCACGCGCGTGCCTCCAGCCAGCAGCGTGCGGAGGCGTCCCGGGTGCCCCGGGGCATGAGCAGCGGAACGCCCTCTTCCAGCACGCCGCGCAGGCAGTCGTCCTCCGGCCTGCGCGGTTCCTCGACCCGCGACAGCCGGCCGTCCGCGCCGATCCGGACCCGGGTGAGTCCTCCGCCCGGCGCCAGGATCACGACCTCGGCGCGGTCGGAGCGGAGCAGCTCCTTGACCTCGCCGAGAACGGTGTCCAGCACCTCGTCGATCTCGGAGGCGCTGCCGACCGCCTGGCTGAAGCCGTAGAGCCGCTCCATGTTCCGGTGCCGGTCGGCCAGCGACGCGTAGACACGGTAGGCCCGGAGGAGCAGGGCACCGAGGATCGCGAACAGCCAGACGCTGTCCGCGACAGCTGTCCAACTGGTGACGGCGACGAGAGCGACGGTCACGACGATCGGCCCCGCCGGGTTCCCGGTCACGGCCTCCCGGAGGAGGGGGGCCAGGTGGAGGTTCCCCTCGTAGACCGCGATCACGACGCCGATCGCGACGACGCCCAGCGCATTGAGGAGGAAGGCCGCCGCGTAGGCACCCAGCCAGATGGTCGGCCTGTTGCCGTCCGCGAGCGACACGGCGGCGTGGAAGGCAGCCACCGCAACGGCGGTCTCGGCGCTGACCAGCGCGAGGTTGAACGATGCCTTCAGCACGGACGTGCGCCGTTGGACGACGAAGACCGCGGCAGAGCCGACGAGCCAGCCGATCCAGATGTCGAGGGGAGCGGCGAAGAACAGCCCCAGGACCACCGAGAGCTCGCTGAGAGAGACCGATCGCGCCTGACGCTTCACCTGCAGGTGCAGGACATTGGCCTCGGTGGCTGCGAAGGCGACAGCCATTGCCCACCAGGGCAGCGAGAGGGCGGGGGAGGGGGAGTCCGATCCCAGGAAGGGATGTCCGACGGCGGCGGCCAGGCCCAGCAGGGCCGCGATGACGCCGAGCACGAGCCGGGTCTCCCGGGACAGGGGTGCGAGGTACCCGGCCGGCGTTCTCCGGATGCTGCCTGCCGGGGTCATCGGCGGGACCTGTGGTTCCGCGGCGGCACAGCGAACCGCCCGGCGCAGATGAGCTGCCCTGCACGCACGATGACTCCCGACTGCTCGCGACGTGGGTGCCGCCCGATGGCGACACTGGAGAGTCGACGCGCCGCGCCGTCTGGTTGATCACGGGTTCCCGATGGGGGACATCGGCGCAGCCGATCGCGCGTGGACCCGCGCCGATCAGCGGTCGTCGGCCCACGCAGCACACCTCCCTCTCTGGCGCGCGCCGGAGAGGGAGGTGTCGAGGCCGGGGTGGGCGCGTCAGTAGCTGCCCACGGTGGTGGCCGACGAACTGGACATTCCAGCCCCGACCAGTTCCTCCTGCACCAGGCCGTTGATGGGGATGCGCACGGCGAAGGTGGTGCCCTGCCCGAACACCGACTCCACGGTGAGGCTCCCGCCGTGGCCTTCCTGCACCACTCCACGAGCCAGCGGAAGTCCCTGCCCACTGCCGCGGCCGACGTCCTTGGTGGTGAAGAACGGGTCGAAGATCTTCGGGCGCACGTCGTCCGGGATCCCGCCGCCCGTGTCACTGATCCGGACGACGACGTCCCCACGGTCCACGGCCGTGGTGACGGTGATCATGCCGCGCTGTCCGGTCTCCTCGATCGCATCAGCAGCGTTGACGATCAGGTTGAGGAACACCTGGTTCAGGTCGGCGATGTTGCACCGGACGGGCGGCAGGTCGGCGAGTTCGAGCTTCAGGTCGGCGACCTCCCTGATCTGGTGGCGGGTCACCGTGACGGTGGCCGCCACGGCCTCGTTCAGGTCGGCGGGCACCTGCTCCCTGTGACCGGGGTGGCTGAACGTCTTCATCGCCCGCACGATCGTGGACACCCGCTCGATCCCCTCCAGGGTCTGCTCGACCGCGCTGGGGATCTCCTTCTGCAGGTAGTCGAAGTCGATGCTCGCCTCGGCCTCACGCACGCGCTCCTGCCGCTCCATCCAGCCGATCGGGCTCGACGTGTCGAGCAGCCCCCGGTAGACCCCCACCACGCGGATGAGTTCCTCGTAGGCCTCCTCGAGGAAGCGGGCGTTGTCCCCGACGAACTGGATCGGCGAGTTGATCTCGTGCGCCAGGCCGGCGGAGAGCCGGCCCAGGGACTCCAG
>JAOPUQ010000099.1 GCA_025963425.1 Modestobacter sp.
CCTCGATGTCGAACTTGCGGGCGGCGCTGGTGCCCAGGTCGCCGGCGGCGATGTCGACCACCCGGTAGGGCAGCTCGAGGGCCTGGAGGAACTCCTCCTCCCACTGCAGCAGCCGGCGGTGCTCGGCCGCGGCCTCCTCGGGCGGGCAGAAGCTGAACATCTCGACCTTGTCGAACCAGTGCACGCGGATGATGCCGCGGGTGTCCTTGCCGTAGGAGCCGGCCTCGCGGCGGAAGCAGGACGACCAGCCGGCGTAGCGCCGCGGACCGGCCGACAGGTCGAGCACCTCGCCGGCGTGCATGCCGGCCAGCGCGACCTCCGACGTCCCGACCAGGTACAGGTCGTCGCGCTCGACGCGGTAGACCTCCTCGTCGTGCTCGCCGAGGAAGCCGGTGCCCTCCATCGCCTCGGGGCGGACCAGCGCGGGGGCGACGACGGGGATGAAGCCGGCGGCCACGGCGCGGGTGATGGCCAGCTGCGCCAGTGCGAACTCCAGCAGCGCACCGGGGCCGGTCAGGAAGTAGAAGCGGGCGCCGGAGACCTTCGCGCCGCGCTCCATGTCGATCGCGCCGAGGGCCTCGCCGATCTCCAGGTGGTCGCGGACCGGGAAGTCGTAGGTGGGCACCTCGCCCACCGTGCGCAGGGTGACCGCGTCGTCCTCACCGCCGGGCGGCACGTCGGGGTGGACGACGTTGGGGATGCGCAGGTGCAGCGCCTTGAGGGCGGCGTCGGCGGTGCGCTCGGCGTCCTCGGCCTCCTTCACCGCGGCGGCCAGCGCCTTGGCCCGCTCCAGGACCGCGGGGCGCTCCTCGGGGCTCGCGCCACGCACGGCCAGCGAGGCCGCCTTCTGCTCCCCGCGCAGGTCGTCGGCGGCCTTGACCGCCGCGCGCCGCTGGGCGTCCGCGTCGAGCAGGGCATCGACCAGCGACTCGTCGGCACCACGGGCCCTCTGGCTGGCGCGGACGGTGTCAGGGTGCTCACGCACGAGACGCAGGTCGATCACGATGCAATGTTGTCATCCCCCGGATGACACCGCGGCCGCCGGAGGGAATCCCGCCGGGGCACGGCTCCTGGCCGGGCTGTCGCCCGAAGGGCGACAATCCAGCAATGCGCTTCCTCGGTGACCGCCCAGCCAGCGACCTGACCTACGCCGACGTCTTCATGGTGCCGGCCCACTCGACGGTCGGCTCCCGGCTCGAGGTCGACCTGACCACCCCCGACCGGGTCGGCACGACCATCCCGGTGGTGGTCGCCAACATGACGGCGATCTCCGGACGGCGGATGGCCGAGACCGTGGCCCGCCGCGGTGGGCTGGCCGTCCTGCCGCAGGACATCCCGATCGACGTCGTCGGCGAGGTCGTCTCCTGGCTGAAGGACCGCCACCCGGTCTACGACACCCCGATCACCCTGGGCCGCACGTCCACCGTCGGCGAGGCACTGTCGCTGATGGGCAAGCGGGCGCACGGGATCGTCGTGGTGGTCGAGGACCGCCGTCCGGTCGGCCTGGTCACCGACGGCGCCTGCCAGGACGTCGACCGGTTCACCCAGCTGTCGGAGGTCATGACCCCCGACCCGCTGACCATCCCGGCCGGCACCGACCTGGCCAAGGTCTTCGACGTGCTGACCGACGAGCGGGTCAACGCCGCCCCCGTCGTGGACGGCGAACGGCTGGTCGGCGTCATCACCCGCAAGGGCGCGCTGCGCTCGGCGCTCTACACCCCCGCGCTCGACGGCGGCGGCCGGCTGCTCACCGCCGCGGCGGTCGGCATCAACGGCGACGTCGCCGGCAAGGCCGGGGCGCTGCTGGCCCACGGGGTGGACGTGCTGGTCGTCGACACCGCGCACGGGCACCAGGAGAAGGCGATCGAGGCGGTGCGTGCCGTCCGCTCGGTGGCCGGTTCGGCCCCCGTCGTCGCCGGCAACGTGGTGACCGCCGAGGGCACCCGGGACCTCATCGGGGCCGGCGCGGACGTGGTCAAGGTCGGCGTCGGGCCCGGCGCCATGTGCACCACCCGGATGATGACCGGGGTCGGCCGGCCGCAGTTCTCCGCCGTGGAGGAGTGCGCCGCGGCGGCCCGGGCCCTGGGCAAGCAGGTGTGGGCCGACGGCGGGGTACGGCACCCCCGCGACGTCGCCCTGGCCCTGGCCGCCGGCGCGGCGAACGTGATGGTCGGCTCCTGGTTCGCCGGCACCTACGAGAGCGCCGGCGACATCCACGACGACGGCACCGGCCGGCTGTACAAGGAGAGCTTCGGGATGGCCTCGGCCCGCGCGGTCAAGGCGCGGACGTCGTCGCAGAGCAACTTCGACCGGGCCCGCGCCGGGTTGTTCGAGGAGGGCATCAGCTCCTCGCGGATGTACCTGGACCCGGCCAGCCCGGGCGTGGAGGACCTGATCGACCAGATCGTCGCCGGGGTGCGCTCCTCGTGCACCTACGCCGGGGCGCGGACGGTCGACGAGCTGCACGAGCGTGCGGTCCTGGGGGTGCAGAGCGCGGCCGGGTACGAGGAGGGCCGCCCGCTGCCGACGAGCTGGTGAGCTGATGGACCCGCTCCCGCTCCCCCGCTTCGAGGAGCTGGTCGCCGACGCGCTGGACGAGGTGCCGGCCGAGCTGATGGCGCTGCTGGACAACGTCGTCGTCCTGGTCGAGGACCGCAACCCCGACGAGCCGGACCTGCTCGGGCTCTACGAGGGCTACGCGCTGACCGAGCGCGGCTGGGACTACGGCGGGGCGCTGCCCGACCGGATCATGGTCTACCGGGCGGCGATCTGTGCGATCTGCGAGGACGAGGACCAGGTGGTCGAGGAGGTCACGATCACCGTCGTCCACGAGATCGCGCACCACTTCGGCATCGAGGAGGAGCGCCTGCACGCCCTCGGCTGGGGCTGACCCGTCGGGCTTCCGGTACCGAAAGCCCGGTGCTTTCGGTACCGAAAGCACCGGAAGGGTCGGCGGGTAGCGTTGGCCCACGTGCCTGGGAACGACACCACCACCGGCTCCGCCGGCGGCCTGCCGATCAAGATGCTGCACGACCGGCTGCTGGTGTCGCTGCGCCGTGAGGACGGCGACCGGCGCTCCACCGGCGGCATCCTCATCCCCGCCACGGCCCAGGTCGCCAAGCGGCTGGTGTGGGGCGAGGCGCGGGCGGTCGGGCCGAACGTGCGGCAGATCAAGGTCGGCGACCAGGTGCTGTTCTCCCCGGAGGACCAGCACGAGGTCGAGGTGCACGGCGAGGACCTGATCATCCTGCGCGAGCGCGACGTGCACGCCGTCGCCGCCGAGCGGATCGAGGAGTCGACCGGCCTGTACCTCTGACCGGCTGCGCCACCGTCAGCACCCGGCCAGCCGGGCGACCACGCTTACCGCATCGCCGGCGATCTGACCTGCCGCAAGGCGCCGGAGTGGCCGGATGGGACGACTGTGACGAACTGTTCCGTGGCAAGGGGTTGCTTCGCGTCGGTGATGCCGCACACTCGGTGACCATGATCGCGAGGCGAGGAGCGGCGGAGCGCACCGCGCTCTCATCCCGCCGAACCCTCGCGGATCCGCGCCAGCCACGCGTCCGCCTCGGCGAAGGCCGCATCCCCCACCCGTTCCTGCACCGGCTTCCCGGGCTGGGCGTCGGCCCGGGGGTAGGAGCCGAGGAAGCGCACCTCGGCGCACAGCCGGTGCAGCGCGGCCAGCGCGTCACCCACCCGGCGGTCGCTGACGTGCCCCTCGCAGTCGATGGAGAACGAGTAGACCCCCATCCGCTCCCGGGTGGGCCGCGACTCGATCCGGGTCAGGCTGATCCCGCGGACGGCGAACTCGGCCAGCAGGTCCAGCAGGGCGCCGGTGCGGTCGGGGACCACCGCGGTGACCGTGGTCTTGTCCGCGCCGGTCGGCGCGGGCAGCGGTCCGGGCCGGGTGACGAGCACGAAGCGGGTCACAGCGCCGGGGTGGTCGGCGAGGTCGGCCTCCAGCGCGGTCAGCCGGTAGCGGTCCGCGGCGATCGACGCGCAGACCGCGGCATCCCACTCACCGGCGGCGACCCGGCGGGCGGCATCGGCGGTGGACGCGGCGGCGACGACGTCCGCGCCGGGCAGCAGGGCGGCGACCCGACCGCGGCACTGGGCGAGCGCGTGCGGATGGCTGGCCACGGTGCGCACGTCGGCCAGCGTCGTCCCGGGCCGGACGGCCAGCACGAAGGCGACCTCGAGGAAGACCTCGCGGATGATGATCAGCGGCTCGCCGGTGACCAGGCCGTCCATGGTCGCCGGCACCGAGCCCTCGACCGAGTTCTCCAGCGGCACGAGCGCGGCGTCGCACTCTCCCGCCCGGACGGCGCTCAGAGCGGCGGCGACGCTGGCCTCGGGTCGGCTGGACCCCTCGGAGGGGGCAGCGAGAGTGCCGAGCGCAGCTTCGGCGAAGGTACCCTCGGGCCCGAGGAAGGCGAACCTCGTGGGTGCTGTACCTGGCATTCGGCGAGGGTAGTGCGGGCGTGCCGGGCGGTGAGCCCGGTACGGGGGAAGCTGCCACGTCACCGGCCGGGTCCGCACGTCGTGCGGCGCCCGACAGCTGACTGGAGGAACGCGTGACCCCGGGGCCCGAGGCTGTCGACGACCAGCTGCTCGAGTCGGCCCGCTGGCGGCTGCTGGCCACCAGCGAGGCCGAGGACGCGCGCGCCTTCGGTGACGAGTTCATCCCCGTGGAGACCTCCTTCGCCGGCACCGGGCAGCCGCTGTGGGACGCCTGGGGCAGTGCCTTCACCGCCCGGGCCAGGCTCTTCGACAGCGACTCCGACGGCGCGGCGCAGGCCGTCGCGGTCTCCCGCGCCGCTCTGGAGCGCTGCCCGCCCTCCGCCGAGCGCGCGCTCGCCCTGGCCTACCTGGCCCACGTGGAGGTCGCCGCCGACCGGTTCGACGCCGCCATGCACCTGGCCGTCGACGCCAGCCTGCTCGCCGACCAGGTCAGCGGTGAGGAACCGACGCGGGCGCTGCACCAGGCCCACCACTGGCTCTCCCTCGCGCTCACCCGGCTGGACCTGGAGGAGCTCGCCGCCGCCCAGTCGCTGCGGGGTTCGCGCGTGGCCCAGGCGCTGCCCGACCTCGCCGACCGCTGGCTGTTGCTGCGGCTGTGCGCCCAGCAGCACGCGGAGCTCGCCCAGACGGTGCACCGCCGCGGCGAGGACGCCCGCTCCGGTGAGCTCGCCGAGGTGGCACTGGCCTGCGCGATGTCGGCCCGGGAGCTGCCCTACGCCCCCGCGGAGGCCGACGAGGACCTGCTCGCCATCGTCACCGCCTGGGCGATGGTGCTGTCCGGGCAGCTGGAGGAGGCGCTGACCCCGCTGCGCCGGGTGCGCGGCCGGGTCGAGGCCGACGGCGGCCTGTGGCTGCTCGGCTACGCCGACCTGGTGCTCGCCCGGCTGCTGTTCCGGCTCTGCGAGCGGGACGCCGGCCGGGAGGCCGCCACCGGGCACCCGCGGGCCCCCGGCGTCACCGGCGCGCCCGGCGAGGAGGCCGCCGACCTGCTGGTCGGCGCCGCCGGGGCCTTCGCCGCCGTCGGCGACCGCCGCCGGTACCGGCAGTGCCTGCTGGAGCTCGGCCAGGCCACCGCCGTGATGGGCCGTACCGCCGAGGCGCTGCACTGGCTGGAGGCCTACCGCACCGAGACCACCCGGGCGCACCTGCGCGGCCGGGAGCTGTGGGCGGAGATGTTCGTGCGGCGCAGCCGGCTGCGCGAGGCCGAGCGGCAGACCGCCGTGCTGCGCCGGCACGCCCTGGAGGACCCGCTGACCTCGCTGGGCAACCGGCGCAGCGCCGAGCGGCGGATGGCCGAGCTGGACTTCGAGGGCGGGCCGGTGTCGCTGGCCGTCGTCGACATCGACGGGTTCAAGGCCGTCAACGACGCCCACTCGCACCTGCACGGGGACGCGGTGCTGCGCCAGGTCGCCGAGCTGCTGCGCCAGCACAGCCGCACCGGCGACGAGGTGTACCGCTGGGCCGGCGACGAGTTCCTCGTGCTGCTGCCGGCCACCGCCGAACCGCAGGCCGTGGTGGCCATGGAGCGGCTGCGCATCGCGGTCGCCGAGGCCGACTGGGCCGCCCTCGAGGTCACCGACCCGGTCACCGTCAGCATCGGCGTCGCCACCGCCGCCCCCGACGGCGTCGGCAGCCCGCGATCCTGGCGGGCGCTGTTCGACTTCGCCGACCTGCACCTGTTCGGCGCCAAGCGCGGCGGGCGCAACCGGGTCCGGGCCACCTCGGCCGGGCCGTCGACGTCCCTGCCGGCCGGCCCCACCTCCCCGCTGCGCGCATCGGTCGACGACCTGGTCGCCGAGGTGCTGGGCAGCCAGGCCGCCCGCCCGCCCGGCTGGGCGTTCGACGACGGCGAGGTCGCCTCGTGAGCCGGGGCGCCGCATGAACCTGCGGAGTCCTCGTGGTCCCCGGGGGCAACGCAACCCGGCCGGCACGCCCGGCCGCGGACGGCGTGCCAGCACCCCGGTGCACGACACCACCCGGGGCCTCAGGCAGAGTGCCCTCGTGCCACCGGGGGTCCTGCACCAGCAGGTGAGCTCGGCGCTGGCCAACTGGCAGCTGGACACCGCCGAGGCGCTGCTCGCCGACATCGACCGCTCCCTGCCGCCGCACACCTCCGCCGTCGGCGAGCTGGGCGGCGCACCCCTGACCTCGCTGGCCCGCGCCTGGGCCGACACACTGCGCGCCGAGCTGCTGGTCCGCCGGTTGCGGCTGGCCGGGTACTCGCTGCTCGGTGATCCGCTGGTCGAGGGCGGCCCCGAGCAGGACGGCGCCCTCGACCTGCACGCCGGCGTGGCGGAGCTGCACGGCGACCGGCCCGACGGTGACGAGCTCCGCACCGGGACCGACACCCGCGCCCAGTCCGCGACGCATGCCGCCCTGGCCATCACCCTGGTCCGGTCGGCGCGCGCCGCCTTCGACGCCCAGGACGACGACCTCCAGCGCGCCGCCGGACTGGTCCGCCACGCCCGCATCGAGCTGCTCTCCCGCCGGGTCGACGCCGCGATGGACGAGGCGGTCGAGGCCGCCAGCCTGCTGGACCCCGCGCTGCCGGCCACCCCGCTGCTGGTGCACACCCTCAGCTCACTGGCCGGCGTGCTGGCCGACCTGGAGCTGATGCCGCTGGCGCTGGACTACCAGCGCCGCGCCGCCGAGAGCGCGGAGACCGCCGCCCAGCAGCCGATCGGGGCGCCGACCGGCCCGGCCGAGCGCAGTCCGCGTGCGCTGGCCGCCGACGCCGCCACCTGGCTGGCCGCCCTGTGCGCCGAGGTGGGCGAGGGCCTGCTGGACGACGGCACCCCCGAGTCGGCGGCACCGCATTTCGCCGAGGCGCGGAACCTCGCCGTCCGGGCGCTGGGGCAGCTCCCCGCCGGCGACCCCGGAGTGCTGGACGCCCAGGTCGTGCACGGCTGGGCGCTGGTCGGCCTGGGCGACCACGCAGCCGCGACCGCGCTGCTGCGGGGCGCGGTGGGCGTCGCCACGGGTCCGGCCGACCGTGCGCTGCTGGCCTCGGCCG
>JAOPUQ010000153.1 GCA_025963425.1 Modestobacter sp.
GCTGCTGCGCACGGCGGCCACCGACGTCGTCGGCCTGTCCGGTACCGGGGCCGGCGAGAAGGACCCCGGGCTGCTCCTGGCGCTGGCCCGCTTCGGCGGCGCGCCCTGCGTCGTCCTCGGGCAGGACCGGCGGGGGCAGAGCATGTCCGCCCCGCTCGGGCCCGCCGCGCTGCGCGAGGCGCGCCGGGGCATGCACCTGGCCGAGGAGCTGCGGCTGCCGCTGGTCACGCTGATCGACACCCCGGGCGCCGCACTGTCGGTGGCGGCCGAGGAGGGCGGCATGGCCGGGGAGATCGCCCGCTGCCTGCAGGACCTGGTGATGCTCGACGCCCCGACCCTCGCGGTGCTGCTCGGCCAGGGCGCCGGCGGTGGCGCGCTGGCCCTCGTGCCGGCCGACCGGGTGCTGGCCACGGCCAACGGCTGGCTCGGCCCGCTGCCCCCGGAGGGCGCCTCGGCGATCGTGCACCGCGACACCACGCACGCCGCGGAGATGGCCGCTTCCCAGGGCGTGCGGGCCACCGACCTGTGGCGGGCCGGGATCGTCGACCGGGTGGTGCCCGAGCGGCCCGACGCCGCCGACGAGCCGGTCGAGTTCTGCCTCCGGCTGGGCCGGGTGCTCGCCGAGGAGCTGGCCGGGCTGCTCGGCCGGGACGACGTGGAGCGGATGCGTGCCCGGAGGCGGCGCTGGCGGCACCTGGGGCGCTGACGCCCGCCGCCCGCCGCCCGCCGCCCGCTGGGATCAGGTGAGCCGATCCCAGGGGCACCCACCTCCCGGCCGGCGGTGAGGTAGGTGCCCCGCGGTTGGGGTAGGACGTCGTCCGGGTCAGGCCGCGGCGGACCGTCCGGCCGGCGCCAGGCCCCAGGCGGCGGCCAGCAGCTCCAGGCTGTGCAGCCGCTCGGCGACCCCGTGCGTGGAGGCCGAGACCATCAGCTCGTCGGCGCCGGTGTCGGCGGCCAGTTGCCGCAGCGCGGCGACCGCCTGCTCGGGCCCGCCGATGATCGCGTTGCTGGGCATCGCCTCGGCGGCCGCGCGCTCGGGGTGCACCTCGGCCTCGCCGAGGCTGGGTACCGGGCGTAGCCGGTTGGTGCGGATCGACAGCCGCATCAGCTGCCCGGGCAGCGCCAGCCGGCGCGCCTCGTCGTCGGTGTCGGCCAGCAGGGTGTTGGCGGTGACCATCGTGTACGGCTCCTCCAGCCAGACCGAGGGCCGGAACGACTCGCGGTAGAGCGCCACGGCGGCCTGGGTGTGCGGCCCGCCGAAGTGGTGGGCGAAGGTGAACGGCAGCCCCAGCTGCCCGGCCAGCTGCGCGGAGAACCCGCTGGACCCCAGCAGCACGACCCGCGGGGCGGTGACCGCCGCCGGGGTGGCGGTGAACCGCTCGGACAGCCCGCCCTCGACGCGCTCGTCACCGAGGAGCCCGAGCAGGTCCAGCAGGTTCTTCGGGAAGTCCTCGGCCGACAGCGCCGCGGGGTCGCGGCGCAGCGCCAGGGCGGTGTGCTGGTCGGTCCCGGGCGCGCGGCCGATGCCCAGGTCGATCCGGCCAGGGTGCAGCGCCTCCAGCAGCGCGAACTGCTCGGCCACCACCAACGGCGCGTGGTTGGGCAGCATCACGCCGCCGGAGCCGACGGTGATCCGCTCGGTCACCGCGGCGAGGTGGGCCATCAGCACCGGCGGGTTGGTGCTGGCCACGGCGGGCATGTTGTGGTGCTCGGCCACCCAGATGCGGGTGTAGCCCAGCCGATCGGCGGCCTGCGCCACCGCGACCGTGTTCGCCAGCGCCTCGGCCGTCGACTGGCCCGACCCGACCGTGGCCAGCTCGAGGACGGACAGGGGCACCGGGGACACAGCAGGCTCGGACATCGTGGGGAGGCAACGCCGCGCACACCCGGCGGCTTCCCCGCCGCTCATCTCCCGCCGACGGCGCGGAGGGTGTGGTCGGGGTCCAGCCGCTCCAGGACGGCGTCCAGCGCCTCGCCGAGGGCCACGACCTGCTCGGGGGTGAGGGCGGCGAACACCGCCTCGTGCACGGCATCGACGTGGCCGGGGGCGACCCGGGTGACGACGTCCCAGCCGGCGTCGGTGAGGACGGCGACGTTGCCCCGCCGGTCCTCGGTCGCCCGCACCCGCTCCACCCAGCCGCGCTCCTCCAGCCTGGCGACGGTGTGCGACAGCCGGCTCTGCGACTGGTTGGCCACCCGGGCCAGGTCGCTCATCCGCCGGCTGCGGTCGGGGGCCTCGGACAGCATCGCCAGGACCACGTAGGCGGCGTGGGTCAGCCCGGCATCGCGCTGCAACTGGGCATCGAGCGTGCGCGGGACCAGCTCGGACACCGCGAGCCAACTGCGCCAGGTGCGTTGTTCCTGCTCGTCCAGCCACCGCGGCGCCACAGCCGGAACCGTACCGGCCGGGAGTGCGCGGGCCGCCGTGTGAGCGGCGGCACGCACCCGACGCGGGGTCCCGGCGTGGACGGCGCCGCGGGCACGGCGCATCATTGGCAGTCGCCGGGGTCGAGTGCCAACCCGGCACAGACCGCGACGAGGAGCAGCAGCACCGTGCCCACCTACCAGTACGTCTGCACCAACCCCGAGGGCAAGCACGAGTTCGAGGTCGTGCAGTCGTTCAGCGACCCCGCGGTCACCACCTGCCCCGAGTGCGGCGCCCCGGTCCGCAAGGTCTACGGCTCGGTCGGCGTCGTCTTCAAGGGGTCGGGCTTCTACCGCACCGACAGCCGCAAGGCCGAGAGCGCCACGACGCCGGCGGCGAACAAGGAGTCCTCCTCGAGCAGCGGCAGCAAGGAGTCGTCCAGCTCCAGCAGCAGCTCGACGTCCTCGCCGAGCTCGACCTCCTCGTCCGGGTCCGGCGACAAGGCCGCCAACTGACCCAGCACGGACGACGGCGGCCCGCTGCCGCCCGTCCACAGCAGGTCCCCCGGTCCACACCCCGGCGCTGAGCCGGGACGCCCGTCCGCCCGCCGGCCAGGCTCGGCGGCGTGCCCCGCTTCCGCCGCCCCCGCTCACCGGTGCAGCT
>JAOPUQ010000389.1 GCA_025963425.1 Modestobacter sp.
GCATGCCCGGCGGCGGCTTCCCCGGTGGCGGGCTCCCGGGCGGCATGCCCGGTGGCCTGCCTGGCGGGATGCCCGGCCTGCCGCCGGGCCAGGCGCTGCCGGACCTGACCAAGCTGCGCTTCGACACCCCGGGGGACGAGCGGCCCGGCCGGTGACCGGCCGACACCTGCCCGACCTGCACCTCGCGGGAGTGCTGCTGCCCGAGGGCGAGCACCGCGAACTGTGGGTGCGCGGCGGCCGGATCACCTTCGAGCGGGTGCCGGGCGCGGAGACGGTCAGTCGCGGCGGCTTCGTCCTCCCGGGCCTGGTCGATGCGCACTGCCACGTCGGCATCGCCCGGGGCGGCGGGCACGTGGAGGACCTCGCCGGGCTGCGCGAGCAGGCGCTCACCGAGCGGGCCGCCGGGGTGCTGGCGCTGCGCGACTGCGGGTCACCGGTCGACACCCGGGCGCTGGACGAGGACCCGCAGCTGCCCCGCATCATCCGGGCCGGCCGGCACCTGGCCGCCCCGCGTCGCTACATCCCCGGGCTCGCCCTGGAGCTCGAGCCGGGCGACCTGGTCGAGGCCGTGCGGGTGCAGGCCCGTCGCGGTGACGGCTGGGTGAAGCTGGTGGGTGACTGGATCGACCGCGGCGTCGGCGACCTGGCGCCGGAGTGGCCGGCCGACGTGCTCGCCGAGGCGATCGCGGCGGCGCACGCGGAGGGCGCCCGGGTCACCGCGCACACCTTCGGCACCGATGCGTTGCCAGGCCTCATCGGGGCCGGCATCGACTGCATCGAGCACGGCACCGGGTTGACCGAGGAGCTGGTCGCGGAGATGGCCGCGCGCGGCACGGCCGTCGTCCCGACGCTGGTGAACGTGGCCAACTTCCCCGGCTTCGCGGCCGCGGGGGAGGCGAAGTTCCCGGCGTACGCCTCGACGATCCGGCGGCTGTACGCGGGGTCCGGCGCGGTGGTGCGCGCGGCCTACGACGCCGGTGTGCCCGTGTTCGCCGGTACCGACGCCGGCGGTGGGATCGACCACGGCGTCGTCGCCGACGAGATCCGGGCGCTGCACCAGGCCGGGCTCCCCGCCGAGGCGGCGCTGGCCGCGGGTTCCTGGGCGGCGCGGCGCTGGCTGGGGCTGCCCGGCATCGAGGAGGGCGCCCCGGCGGACCTGGTGGTCTACGAGACAGACCCGCGGGCCGACCTCGACTCGCTACAGCGACCGCAGCGAACAGTGCTGCGCGGCTGCGTCGTGGCCTGAGCGCCGCGGACGGGCTGTCGCGGGGCCGGAGGCTTCCCGGCGGGGACAGGGGTACCGGCTCGACGCAGCTGGCGAAGGCATCCGGCGCGGTGGGAGTCCGGAGGGCGACGGTCAGCGGAGCGGTGGCCCCAGCTCGAGGGTCACGTCCGTGCCGGCCGGGGACGACGTGAGACCCAGCGCCCCGCCGGAGGCCTCGGCGGTGCGCCGGGCGATGTCCAGGCCGAGGCCGGTCGACCCGGCGCCGCTCCGGCCGCGCTCGAGGGCGGCGTCGGCCAGGGGCAGCCCCGGCCCCTCGTCGGACACGACCACGACGGCGCCACCGCCGGCGCGGGGACGCACGCGGACGGCCAGCCCCGTCCCCTCCGGCGTGTGCGCGAAGACGTTGCCGAGCAGGGCGTCCACCGCGGCGGCCAGGTCACCGGCGGCCACCCGGACGGCGAGCGGGACGGGGGACACCTCGATGGTGACCGGCCGCTGCTCCTCCTCGGCCAGCACCGACCAGAACCGGACCCGGTCACCCACCACGGTGCCGGCGTCGCAGCCGGCCCCGATGCCCTCCCGGACGGTCCGGCGGGCCTCGGAGATCACCTCGTCCACGCTCCGGCTGAGCGCATCGACGTCGTCGAGCAACCGCTCGCGGTCGCGGGGGGCCAGCGACTCGACGTCCAGCCGCAGCGCGGTCAGCGGGGTGCGCAGCCGGTGGGCCAGGTCGGCGGCGGTCTCGCGCTCCTCGGCCAGTAGCTCCCCGATCCGCCCGGCCAGCCGGTTGACCGCGGCACCCACCTCGCGCACCTCGGCGGGGCCGGCGGGAACGACGCGGGCATCGAGGTCACCGCTGCCGAGCCGATGCGCGGTCCTCGCGAGTTCGGTCACCGGCCGGGTCAGCGAGCGGGCCAGCCGGTCGGCCACCAGCAGGGCCAGGGTCAGCAGCACGATCCCGAGGCCGGCCAGCACCAGCCAGGTACGGGTGACCCCGGCGCGCAGCTGGTCGGCCGGCACGAACACCTCGACCACCGCCGTCCCGTCGGCCCGCCGCACCGGCTGCACGAGCCGGGTCCCCGCGGCGGTCTGCTGGATCGACGCCGTGGTGGGCGCCGCGCCGTCGGCGAGGGCGCCCGGCGCGCCGAGCCACGTGCCGTCGGTCCAGCGGACCGCGACGGAGCGGGCACCGCCCGCGGTGCCGGCTGCCGTGCCGACCAGGGTCGCCACGTCCGCCCGCTGGTCGAGCCCGACCGAGGGGATGAGGAACTGCAGCTGGGCCTGCGCCCCGTCCAGCGCCCGCGCCTCCGCCACCCGGGCGACCAGCGACGCCGCAGGGAGCAGGAACGCCAGCAGGACGACCGACGTCGTCGCCGCGACCAGCAGCGTGATCTGGCGTCTCACGAGCCGGGCTCGGCCAGTCGCACGCCGACGCCCCGGACGGTCTGCAGCAGCCGCGGGGCGGCGGCGGTCTCGCCCAGCTTCCGGCGCAGCCAGGAGAGGTGGACGTCGACGGTCTTGTCCGAGCCCCCGTACGGCAACTGCCACACCTCGCCGAGCAGCTCCCGCTTGGACACCACGGTGCCGACCCGGGCGGCCAGGTAGGCGAGCAGGTCGAACTCCTTGGGGGACAGCTCGACCGGAGCCCCGGCGTTCGTCACCCTGCGGCTGCGCGGGTCGACCGTCAGCGGACCCACCGACACCGGCGCCAGGGCGGTGTCCGCGGCGTCGGCGGCGCGACGCAGCACGGCGCGGATGCGGGCGTCGAGCTGGCTGGCCGGAAAGGGCTTGAGCACGTAGTCGTCGGCGCCGGCGTCCAGGGCCTGCACGATGCTGTCGTCGTCGTCCCGTGCCGTCGCGACGATGACCGGGACGGTCGAGACCGCGCGCAACATGCGCAGCAGTTCCCTGCCGTCCAGGTCGGGCAGCCCCAGGTCCAGGACGACGAGGTCGGGCCGGTCCTCGACCGCCTGCCGGAGCCCGGCCAGCGCGGTCCCGGCCGAGCTCACCACGTGCCCTCGGTCGCGCAGCGCACGGATCAGCGCGGTGCGGATGCGTTCGTCGTCCTCGACGACCAGGAGCTGGGCCACGGCGCGACGCTAGTGCCGACGGGGTCCGCTTCGGCATCGTCTGACCCGCCGGGATGAGGCCCGACGCGGACTTGGCCTGGCCTTAACGCTGGCTTGGGGTGGCCATCACCGGCGGGGCGGCAGGGTCACCGGCATGAAGCGAACCCTCACCCTCGGGGCCGCGTGGACCGCATCTGCGGCCGCGGCCATCGGTCTCGGCTTCCTCGCCGTCTCCCTCGTCGACGCCTCGGCGTCGCCCGGGAGCCTGCCGGCAGCCGCCTCGGGCGGACTGGCGTCGTCCGGCGCCGCGTCCTCGTCGACCACCGCCGCCCCGTCCACGGCCTCGGGCGCCGACGACAACCCGGGCCCGCGCGCTCCCGTGCCCGGGGTCTCCGTCGAGCAGGTCACCGCGGGCGGGACGGTGTACGCCGGTTGCGCGGACGGCCTACCGGTCCTGGCCAGCGCGCCGGCCCCGGGGTGGTGGGTCGACGACTCATCCACCGTGGATCAGGTCGAGTTCAAGGCCGGCAGCCAGTCGATCGAGGTCCACGTCGGGTGTGCCACCGGCAGCCCCCAGTTCTCCGTGGAGGGGCCACGGACCGACGACGGCGATCGGGACGGTGGCTCGTCCGCCACGCCTGCGGCCACCACCAGCTCGACCCATCCGACGGGTGACGATTCCGACGGCCGGGTCGGCGGTGGCCACGGGTCCGACGACGGTGCCGGTGACGACTCGGGCGGCCGGCACGGCGGGGGCCACGGCTCGGACGACTGAGCGCCTCGTCGTCCATCGCGACACCGCGGCCGGCAGGCATCCCCGCTCAGCGCAGTGTGGGAAGCCCGCTGGCCGCGGTGGGGAACCGGGGGGCGACAATCAGCACCGTGTTGTTGCGGATGTCGACCCTGTTCCTGCGGACCCTGCGTGACGACCCGGCCGAGGCCGAGGTCCCCAGCCACCGCCTGCTCGTGCGCGGCGGTTACATCCGGCGGGCCGCGCCGGGGGGCTTCACCTGGCTGCCGCTGGGCTGGCGGGTCTTCCGCAACGTCGAGCGCGTCGTCCGCGAGGAGATGGACGCGATGGGCGCGCAGGAGGTGCACTTCCCGGCGCTGCTGCCGCGCGAGCCCTACGAGGCGACCGGGCGGTGGACCGAGTACGGCCCCAACCTCTTCCGGCTGCAGGACCGGCGCGGCAACGACTTCCTGCTCGGCCCGACCCATGAGGAGATGTTCACGCTCCTGGTGAAGGACCTCTACGGCTCCTACAAGGACCTGCCCGTCTCGCTCTACCAGATCCAGACCAAGTACCGGGACGAGGCGCGGCCCCGGGCCGGGCTGTTCCGCGGCCGCGAGTTCACCATGAAGGACAGCTACTCCTTCGACGTGGACGACGCCGGGCTGGACCGCTCCTACGCCGCGCACCGCGCCGCCTACATCAAGGTCTTCGACCGGCTCGGCCTGGAGTACGTGATCGTCTCGGCGATGTCCGGGGCGATGGGCGGGTCCAAGAGCGAGGAGTTCCTGCACCCCACCTCGATCGGCGAGGACACCTTCGTCCGCTCGGCCGGCGGCTATGCGGCCAACGTGGAGGCGGTCAGCACCGTCGTCCCCGAGTCGATCCCGTTCGACGGGCTGCCCGAGGCCCACGTCGAGGACACCCCCGACACCCCGACCATCGACAGCCTGGTGGCGGTGGCGAACCAGCTCTTCCCGGACGCCGGGTACACCGCCGCCTCGACGCTGAAGAACGTCGTGGTGACCCTGGCCCACCCCGACGGCACCCGGGAGCCGTTGGTCATCGGCCTGCCCGGCGACCGGGAGGTCGACGCCAAGCGGCTGGAGGCCCAGGTCGCCCCGGCCGAGGTGGAGCCCTTCACCGACTTCGCGGGCCACCCCGACCTGGTCCGCGGCTACATCGGCCCCCAGGTGCTCGGCACCGAGGGGAAGTCCGGCATCCGCTACCTGGTCGACCCCCGCGTCGTCCCCGGCACGCGCTGGATCACCGGGGCCAACGAGGCGGGCAAGCACGTCTTCGACCTGGTCGCCGGGCGCGACTTCACCTGGGACGGGGTGGTGGAGGCCGCCGAGGTGCTGGCCGGCGACCCCGCGCCCGACGGCTCCGGGCCGCTCGAGCTCGCCCGCGGGGTGGAGATGGGCCACATCTTCCAGCTGGGCCGCAAGTACGCCGAGGCGCTGGACCTCAAGGTGCTCGACGAGAACGGCAAGCTCGTGACCGTCACCATGGGCTCCTACGGCATCGGCGTCTCCCGCGCCGTCGCCGCGATCGCCGAGTCCAACCACGACGAGCTGGGCCTGGTCTGGCCGCGCGAGATCGCGCCGGCCGACGTGCACGTGGTCGCCACCGGCAAGGACGCCGCGGTCTTCGAGGCCGCGGAGACCCTGGCCGGCGAACTCGTCGCCGCGGGGCTCACCGTGCTGTTCGACGACCGGCCGAAGGTCTCACCCGGGGTCAAGTTCAAGGACGCCGAGCTGCTGGGCATGCCGACGATCGTCACGGTGGGCCGCGGGGTCGCCCAGGGGGTGATCGAGGTGCGGGACCGGGTCAGCGGGGAGCGCACCGAGGTGCCGGTGGCCGAGGCAGCCGCCGCCGTCCTCACCGCCGTCCGGGGCTGACCGCCCGGTGACCGGCACGTCTCCCCGCGCTGCCGGTCGTCCAGCGGTGCACTCCCGCCGTGCCCCATGACGTCGACGAGCAGCTGCGGATGACCGCCGAGGTGGTCGGGGAGAACCTGCGGCACGGTGACCAGGTCGCCCAGCCTGCCCGATCGACCACCTCGCCGGGTTCCGGCACCACGGCACCTACGACGGGTGGGGCGGCTTCCTCGTCGCCGCCGAGCCGGGGACCGATCAGCCCGGGGACCACGCATCGCACTGACCGAGCAGTCAGCCCCCGGACCGCTCGGCGGGGGACGGCGCGGGGATGCGGAACTCGACGCCGTGCAACAGCTCGGGCACCGGCCCCGACGCTGACATGGGGGACCTCCGGGTCGTCTGGCATGATGGGGGGTCGAACACGGCGGTGGGCGGCCCTCTCACCGTTGCCGTCCGTGTCCCTCGCTCCGCCCCGGCGTGCCCCACGCGTCCGTCCGGCGGGCAACACCGATCTCAGTTCGAGGAGTACACCACCCACCGTGGCCACCAAGATCAAGCTCATGCGACTGGGCAAGATGCGCGCGCCGTACTACCGCATCGTCGTCGCCGACGCCCGCACCAAGCGGGACGGCCGGTCGATCG
>JAOPUQ010000162.1 GCA_025963425.1 Modestobacter sp.
CCGGCGCGCTGACGAGCCGGGACGGCGCGGGCCAACGCAGCGCTGACCTGGCGTATCTCGACAGTGACGACCACGGCGCGGACCCACCTCCACGGTCACCAGTGTCGGAGCCCGTCTGGTGCAGACGTCGGCGATGCGCTGGACTGGCCGGTGTCGTCGCTGCGGATGGCAGCAGAGCCTCCGGGGCGTCGGCGGGTAGCTGACAGGAACGGCCCGACAAGGAGGCACGCCATGACCAGCAACGAGACCGGGGACGTCACCGGGACCACGGACAAGGACTACAACCTCATCTGGTTCACCGAAGCCTGTCTGAGCAACGCGCTGCGCATGGAGACCTACGTCCAGGATGCCGAGCGGGACGGGGATGCCGAACTCGCCGACTTGTTCCGCCGCGCTCAGACTGAGAGCCGCAAGGGTGCCGAGCAGGGCAAGCAGCTGCTCGCCAGCCGGCTGAGCGGCTGAGGCCTGCCGGCGGGGCGGAGGCGGGACCTGCTGGGCATGATCCCGCCTCCGCGGGCTTCCTCGCCCGTCACCCGAGCGCGCGGCGGGCCCGGCCCCGTGTCGACCGTTCGTCGTTCGGTGAGGGGCTCCGCGGAGCCTGCGACGAGCCATCAGGACGCTGCCTCGGCAGGCGCGCAGTCGTGCGGAGCCCACAGCTCGTGACGGTGTCCCGAGCTCGTCCTGGTCCATGGCTGCCGGCGGTGGCGGCGGCCCCGGCGGCCCCGGCCAGTTGTCCGGAGCGTCCGTCCCTAGGCTCCGGCCCATGGCCCCCTCGCTCCGCGCCGCGCTGCGGGCGCCCACCCCGCCCGTGCTCGCCGATCTCGACCCGCGGGCGACGCCCCTGGCGCCGGGGGACAAGGAGCGGGCCCGCGACCAGCTGCTCGCGGACGGCGCCCGCCTGGCCGAGCTGCAGGAGCTGCTCTACGCCGAGGGCGTCACCGGCGGCCGGCGCCGGGTCCTGCTCCTGCTGCAGGGCATGGACACCAGTGGCAAGGGCGGGGTGATCGAGCACGTCGTCGGCGGGGTCAACCCCCAGGGCGTGACCATCACCGGCTTCAAGAGGCCGACGCCGGAGGAGCTGCGCCACTCCTTCCTCTGGCGGGTGCGCCGGGCCGTGCCCGGCCCCGGGCTGATCGGCGTGTTCGACCGATCCCACTACGAGGACGTGCTGATCGGCCGGGTCCGCGAGCTGGCCGCGCCGCAGGTCATCGAGCGCAGGTACCGGGAGATCGTCCACTTCGAGGACCAGCTCGCCGCCGAGGGCGTGACGCTGGTCAAGTGCTTCCTGCACATCTCACCGTGGGAGCAGAAGGAACGGCTGCTCGCCCGGCTGGACGACTCCGCCAGGCGCTGGAAGTTCAGCCCCGGCGACCTCGACGAGCGGGCGCTGTGGCCGGCCTACCAGCGCGCATACCAGCTGGTGCTGGAGCGGACCAGCACCGAGACCAACCCCTGGTACGTCGTCCCCGCCGATCGCAAGTGGTACCGCAACTGGGCGGTCGGCCGGCTGCTGCTGGAGGCGATGACCGAACTCGCCCCCCGGCTGCCGCAGCCGGCCTACGACGTCGACGCCGAGCGGGACCGGCTCATCGACGAGCCGCCGCTGCCGGTCTGACCGGCCCGCCGGCGTCCTTCCGCCGATCGGGCTCCGACAGTGGCCGGCCGCGCCGCAGCCGGCTGTCCAGAGCCTGGGTGAGCAGCCAGCCGGCCAGCACGACCAGGTGCAGCATGAACAGCCAGAAGCCCACCGCAACGACCCCGCCGACGACGTCCAGGCCCCCGAACGGGGCGCCGAGGTCCAGCGGGAGGGCGAGGAAGACCACGAAGCCCTGCAGGAAACCGGACAAGCTCGCGGCGGTGAGGAACGCGCCGGTGAGCACCGCGGCCCAGCGCAGCCGGCCTGCGGCCACCACACCGAACCCCCACGCCAGCGGCAGGACCAGCACGAGGAGCACGGAGTAGTACCCGACGGCGACGCCGCCCAGCGCCGCTCCGGCACCGGGCCGGGCGGACAGGTCGGCCAGCAGCCGCCCGGCCAGCAGCAGTGGGTAGAGCAGCAGCGGCGCGACGACGACCAGCGGCAGGGTCAGCAGGCGCCCGCGCCAGGCGGTGTACCGGTCGCGCTCGGGGCTCAGGCGCAGCAGCGCCCGGCGTAGCCCCTCGCCGTAGAGCGAGATGGGCAGCAGCGTGAGCAACGCCTGCCACGCCGTCAGCGTCACGCCGGCGTCCACCAGCCGGGCCAGTGCATCGGGCGCGCCCAGGTGTGCGGGGAGCACGTCGCCCAGCCGTCCGGTGAGGCTGCGGATGGTCGCCGGGCTGGTGATCCAGGTGGTCAGCGCGAGGGACAGCACCAGGACCGGGACCACGGCGATCCCGGCGTAGAAGGTCAGCCCGGCCGCGATGAGGGCGGTGTCCCGGCCGCGCACCCGTCGCCGCATCGAGGCCAGCAGGCCGCGGATCTCGGCTCGGACCCGGGCTGGCCGCACCGCTCCATGGCACCAGGTCCGCGCCCGTCCTGCTCAGTGAGCCCGGGGGGTGCGAGTTTCAGCACAGTTCCCGTTGACTTTCGCATGAGCACGGCAATAGTGTGCCGACCACGGTCGAAAGGAGGCGCAACGATGCGGCTCGGGTACCACACCATCACCTGGGGCGGAGTCATCGGGGCTCCCGCTGGAGTGACCAGCGCCAAGGACCTCTACTACCTCTCCAACGGCTCGGTGGAGACCGCCGTCCGGGACATCGCGTCCGTCGGCTACGAGGGCGTCGAGGTGTTCGACGGCAATCTCGTGGCCTTCGCCGACCGGCCCGAGGTGCTCACCGACCTGTTCGCCGAGACCGGCACCGAACTGGTCAGCGTCTACACCGGCGCCAACTTCGTCTACGCCGACGTGCTGCCCGACGAGATGTTCCGCATCCGCCGTGCCTGCGAGCTCGCAGCGACCTTCGGCGCGGGGCGCCTGGTCGTCGGCGGCGGTGCCCGTCGCGCGGCCGGCGCCACCGACGAGGACTACGACCGACTGGCTGCGGCGCTGGACTCCGTCGTCGATGTCGCCGCCGAGCACGGCCTGGACGCCAGCTACCACCCCCACCTGGGCACGATCGTGGAGAGCCCCGACGAACTCGACCGGCTGATGTCCCGCAGCCGGATCGGCTTCTGCCCGGATACCGCGCACCTGGCGGCCGGCGGCGGTGACCCGGCGGCCCAGATCCGCCGGTACGGGGATCGGCTGCGCCACGTGCACCTGAAGGACTTCGCCCGGGAGACCGGGCAGTTCCTGCCCCTGGGAGCCGGCGACCTGGACCTGCCCGACATCGTCCGCGCGATCCGGGAGGCCGACTACGACAGCTGGCTGGTCGTCGAGCTGGACGCCTACGACGGCGACCCGCGGACGGCCGCCGAGCACAGCCTCACCTACCTGCGCGAACTCCTGGTCCAGGCCGGCGCCTGAGCCGTCCCACTGCACCGCCGATCGACCCGCACCGCCCCGCTCGTCCATCTCACCGAAGAGAGAGCCACATGAAGCGACGTTCCGCCCGGCGCCTGGGTGCCCGCCCCGTCCTGATGACCACTGCGCTCATCGCCGTCCTGTCGGCGTGCTCGTCCGCCGGTGGCGGGGCTTCCGAGCCCGCCGGCCAGGTCGACCAGGCCGCCGTCGACAAGGCTGACGCGGCGCTGGCCGAACTGGAAGGACAGATCCTCAGCACCGGGCCCCACGGGGAGCAGCCGGCGTCCGCCGATACCGCCGAGCTCACCGACGAGCAGGTCGCCCAGGTCCAGGGGATGGGCGCGACCGCGGCGATCGTCATGCACTACGGCGGCGACGACTGGTCCGTGGCCCAGATCGCCGGCCTCCGCGCGGAGTTCAAGCGGCTCGGCATCGAGGTGCTGGCGGTGACCGACGCCGACTTCGACCCGGCTCAGCAGGTCTCCGACATCGAGACCGTGATGACCCGCCAGCCCGACGTCCTCGTCTCCCTGCCGACCGACCCGGTGGCCACCGCCGGGGCGTACCGGGCCGCCGCCCAGGCAGGCGCCAAGCTGGTCTTCATGGACAACGTCCCCGAGGGCTTCGTCGCAGGTCAGGACTACGTGTCGGCCGTGTCGGCCGACAACTTCGGTAACGGCGTCATCTCCGCGCACCTGATGGCCCGCTCGCTCGGCGGCTCCGGAAAGATCGGCGTGATCTACCACGAGGCCGACTTCTTCGTGACCAAGCAGCGCTACGAGGGCTTCAAGCAGACCATCCAGGAGCAGTACCCCGACATCGAGATCGTCGAGGAGCAGGGGATCGCCGGTCCCGACTTCGCCGGTGACGCGCAGGCCGTGACCAACGCGATGCTCAGCCAGCACGCCGATCTCGATGGCGTGTGGGCCGTGTGGGACGTGCCGGCCGAAGGTGTCCTGGCCGCCGCCCGCGCCTCGGGCCGCGACGACCTGAAGGTCGCCACCGAGGACCTGGGTCTCAACGTCGGCATCGCGCTGGCCGAGGACAAGCTGGTCGTCGGCCTGGGTGCCCAGCGTCCGTACGACCAGGGTGTGACCGAGGCCCGGCTCGCCGCGCTGTCGCTGCTGGGCCAGCCGACCCCGCCCTACGTCGCGCTGCCCGCACTCGCGGTCGACCACGACAACGTGCTCGACGCCTGGAAGCAGGTCTACCAGACCGACCCGCCGAAGGACCTGGCCGACGCCGCCGCCAACTGAGGCCTGACCTATGAGCCAGAGCGAAGAGTCCGTCGCGTCCCGGCCTGAGGGCCGGGACGCGGCGGTGCGGATGCGCCGGATCACCAAGTCCTTCGACGGTGTCCGGGTGCTCACCGACGTGGACTTCGAGGTCCTGCACGGCGAGGTCCACGCGCTGGCCGGCGGCAACGGCGCCGGCAAGTCGACCCTGATGAAGATCCTGCAGGGGGTCTACAGCCTCGACGCAGGCGAGATCGAGATCGACGGCCGGCCGGTCCAGCTCGGCAGCATCCAGGACGCCCGGGCGGCGGGGATCGGGATGGTCTTCCAGGAGTTCAGCCTGGTCCCGACCCTCACCGTCGCCCAGAACATCAGCCTGGGCGTCGAGCCGCTCAGCCGGGGCGGGCTGATCCGTGACCGCGAGGCGGTACGGCGGGCCCGTGAGGTGTTCGCCGAGATGGAGGTCGAGGTCGACCCCCGCGCGAAGGTGGGCGACCTGGGCACCGCCTACTGGCAGCTGACCGAGATCGCCAAGGCCCTGTCCCAGGACGCCCGGGTGCTCATCATGGACGAGCCGACGGCCAGCCTGGCCAAGCACGAGGCCGACGCCCTGTTCGAGTTGGTCGGCCGGCTGACCCGGCGCGGCATCTCGGTCATCTACATCTCCCACCGGATGGACGAGGTGTACCGGATCGCCGACCGCATCACGATCCTGCGTGACGGACGGCGGCTGCTGACCGAGGCCCTCGCCGACGTGACCCCCGCCCAGATCGTCGAGGGGATCGTCGGCAAGGAGATCGAGGGCCAGATGTCCTACCAGCAGCGTCCCGCGCGGGACGGCGCCGCCGAGCCGGTGCTGGAGCTGCAGGACGTCACGGCCGGACCGCGGGTCCGCGGCGTCTCGTTCTCCGTGGGGCGCGGGGAGATCGTCGGACTTGCCGGGCTGATGGGCAGCGGGCGCACCGAGCTGGCCCGTGTCCTGTTCGGCATCGACCCGCTGGGGAGCGGGTCGATCCGGCTGCGGGGTCAGGAACTGCGACTCTCCGGGCCGCAGGACGCCATGGCTGCCGGCATCGCGCTGATCCCGGAGGACCGGCGGGCCCAGGGCCTGGTGCTCGAGCACTCCGTGCGGGAGAACCTCACGCTGCCGCTCCTCGGCCGGATGCGCCGCGGCCCCCTGCTGGACGACCGGAAGGGCCGGTCACTGGCCCGGGACCTCATCGAGCGGTTCTCGATCAAGGTCGCCGACCCCGACCGGCCGGTGCGCCGGCTCTCGGGTGGGAACCAGCAGAAGGTCGTCATCGCCAAGTGGCTGGGCACCGAGCCCGCCGTGCTGGTCATGGACGAGCCGACGGCCGGCGTCGACATCGGCACCAAGAGCGAGATCCTCGCGACGATCCGGTCCCTCGCGGACGAGGGCATGGCGGTGCTGGTCATCTCCTCGGAGTACCCGGAACTGCTCGCGGTCAGCGACCGGGTCGTCGTCCTCCGCGAGGGAGCGGTGCACCGGCAGCTGGACCGCGCGGACATCCCCGACGAGAACCACCTCCAACTTGCAGTCCAAGGAGCCTGAGCATGTCCACGACCATGGGCCCCGACGCCTCGACCGATGCGTCCGCGGCTGCGCCCGCGTCCCGATCGCCGTTGGGCCGGGTGGACTGGCGGCGCTACATCATCTACATCGGCTTCGTCGTCGTCTTCGTCGCGTTCGCGGTGACCCTGGGCGACCAGGGGTTCCTCTCCACGAACAACCTGCTCAACATCTTCCGCCAGGCGGCGACCATCTCGATCATCGCCGTCGGGGTCACCTTCGTGATCTCCTGCGCCGAGATCGACCTGAGCGTCGGCTCGGTCGCCGGCCTGTCCAGCGTCTGCACGGCGATGGCGGTCTCCCAGTGGGGCGTCCTGGCCGGGGTGGCGGCCGGTCTCGGCGTGGGCCTCGTCGTCGGCTCCATCAACGGCAGCCTGGTCAGCCTGCTCAACATCCCGTCGTTCCTCGTGACGCTGGGCATGCTGGGCATCGCCGTGGGCGTGGCGCAGTGGATCACCGACTCCGCCCCGCAGCCCATCCGCAACGACACGTACAACCTCGTCTTCGGCGGTGGGAACTTCGGCCCGGTCCCGGGTCTGCTGGTCTGGATGGGCCTGTTCGTGGCCGTCGGTGCGGTGGTCCTGGCCAAGACCCGCTTCGGGCGCCAGGTCCTCGCCACCGGGGGCAACCGGGTGGCGGCGGAGTTCAGTGGTGTGCGGACCCGGCGGATCAAGTTCCAGGTCATGCTCGTGTCCGCGGTCGTGGCGAGCGTGGCGGGCATGCTCTACGCCGGACGCCTGGAGTCCGGACGGTTCCAGTGGGGTTCCGGGGACGAGCTCTCCGCCATCGCCGCGGTGATCCTCGGCGGGACCAGCCTGTTCGGCGGGTACGGCACCGTGGTCGGCACGCTGTTCGGGTCGTTGCTGATCAGCCTGATCAACAACGGGCTCATCCTCGCCGGCCTGGACACCAGCCAGCAGCAGGTGGTGCGGGGCGCCATCATCATCCTGGCCGTCGCCCTGGCACGCCGGAAGTGAGTCCCGCACCGGTCCGGTTCGGCATCGTCGGAACCGGCTTCATGGCGAAGGTGCACGCGCACGCCGTGCGGGCCGCCGGTGGGGTGGTGACCCAGGTGGTCGGCAGCTCGCCGGCGCGCACGGAGCAGGCGGCCGGGGCGCTGTTCGCGCACCGGGCCGCGGGCTCGGTGGCCGAGCTGGTGGGCTCGGCCGACGTCGACGTGGTGAGCATCTGCACGCCCAACCACCTCCACCACCCGATGGCCGAGGCCGCGTTGGCCGCCGGCAAGCACGTGGTCTGCGAGAAGCCGCTCGCGGTGGACCCCGCCGATGCCGAGCACCTGGTGGCCGTCGCGCGGGACGCCGGTGTGGTCAACGCCGTCCCCTTCGTCTACCGGTTCTACCCGACGGTCCGGGAGGCGCGGGAGCGGATAGCCCGGGGCGACGCCGGCCGGCTGTGGATGCTGCACGGCTCCTACCTGCAGGACTGGCTGAGCTCACCGGCGGCCACCAACTGGCGGGTGGACCCCGCGCGCGGCGGCCCGTCCCGGGCCTTCGCCGACATCGGTGTGCACTGGTGCGACCTGATGGAGTTCGTCACCGGGCATCGGATCGTGTCGCTGACCGCGACGACGGCCCGGGCGCACGACGCCCGGGGCGAGGGCGCGGAGTCGGTGGCGACGGAGGACGGCGCGGCGGTGCTGTTCCGGACCGACCGGGGGGCCAGTGGCTCCGTGCTGGTCAGCCAGGTCTCACCCGGGCGGAAGAACGCCCTGACGTTCTCCTTCGACGGGACCCTGGCCTCCTACGCCTTCGACCAGGAGCGGCCGGAGACGCTGTGGGTCGGCGGCGTGGAGAGCGACCTGGTCGTGCGGCGCGACCCGGACCACCTGTCGACGGCGGCCGCCCGCCACGCGACACTCCCGGCCGGCCACCCGCAGGGCTACCAGGACTGCTTCAACGGCTTCTTCGCCGACGTCGTCGCCGCCGTGCACGGTGGGGACATCGGCGGGCTGCCGACCTTCGCCGACGGCCTGCGCGCGGCGCGCGTGACCACGGCCGTGGTGGAGTCCGCGACGACCGGCCGCTGGGTGGACGTCAGCGGCTGAGGACCCGCCCGGCCCGGGCGGGTCCGTCAGGCGGCGGGCTCGTCGGCGATCTCGGGGAACCCGGCCGGTGAGCCCGCCGGCAGCCACCGGCCCAGCCGATGACGGCTGAACAGCTCGTCGAGGACCATGTGGGCCGCGCCGGGCAGCGCAGGGTCGGGTGTCAGCGTGGACCGGGTGATCCGCAGCTCCCTCGTCGCCAGGGGCAGCGACCGCCGGTAGACCGTCTCGCGCACCGACGCGAGGAGCAGGTCACCGGCCGACGCGACCCCGCCGCCGAGCAGGATGAGAGAGGGGTTGAAGAAGTTGACCAGCGTCGCCAGCGTCTCCCCGACCAGCCTGCCGGAGCGGCTGAGCAGCTCCACGGAGACCGCGTCCCCGTGCTGAGCGGCGACCGCGACCTCCGCGGCCCCGATCTGCTGGCCGGTGGCCAGCAGGGCCTGCAGGTGGCGGCTCCGGCCCTCGGCCGCGGCCTGCGTCCCGTCCCGGCTCAGGGCCGCGCCGCCGGCGAGCGCCTCCAGGCAGCCGATGTTGCCGCAGCGGCAGACGATGCCGCTGGCGGCGTCCACGGTGACGTGCCCGATGTCGCCGGCGGCTCCGTTGGCACCCCGGTGCAGCCGGCCGTCGGAGATGAGGCCCGCGCCGATGCCGGTCCCCATCTTCACGTAGATGACGACCTGCTCGCCCTGGGCGGCGCCCATGCGCAGCTCGCCGAGCGCGTTGAGGTTCACGTCGTTGTCGACCCACACCGGGACGGCGAAGCGGTCGGCGAGGCGGCTGCGCACCTGGTAGCCATCCCAGCCGGGCATGATCGGGGGGTTGACCGGTGTGCCGGTGGCGAACTCGACCGGGCCCGGCAGGCCGACCCCGATGCCGTAGACCGGGGCCCGGGGCACCGAGTCGCGGGCGAGCAGGTCGTCGAAGAGCTCCTCCACCCGGGCGAGCGTCCGGTCCGGGCCGGCGGCGATGTCGGCGGGCTCCACCACCGACGCCAGCAGGCGCCCGGTCAGGTCGGTGATCCCGGCGGCGATGTGGCTGGCGCCGAGGGGGGCGACCAGGACCAGGCCGGCCTGCGCACGCACCGACAGCTCGCGGGGCGGCCGGCCGCCCGTCGAGCGGCCCAGGTCGCTCTCCACGAGCAGTCCGCTGTCCAGCAGCTGTGCGACCCGCTGGGTCACCGCGCCCCGGCCCAGACCGGACAGCCGGGCCAGCTCCGGGCGGGAGCGTGCGTGGCCGCCACGCACGAGGTCCAGCACCACGACGAGGCCGTCGAGCTGGTCGGTGCTGACGGGCGCCCGGCGGACCGGTGCCGACGATGTGTCCTCCGTCAACCGAGCTCCTCCGTCATCACCACGGGCCGCTTGACTTCTGCATGCGTCAAGCACAACATACCCACACGGCTGCTAAAGCAGGAGGCGTCGAGCCTCCGGCTCCACGTCGCCAGCACGGGAATGTTCCCCTGTCCCGCTTGGAGGCACTGGTGAAACTCGGTTTCCTGACGGCGTGCCTGCCGCAGCGCAGCTTGCCCGACATCGCGGCCTGGGCCGGCGAGCAGGGCTTCGAGGCCCTCGAGGTGGCCGCCTGGCCCGCGTTGGGGGACCGGCCGTTCACCGCGACCCACCTGGACGTCGACGGCTTCGGGTCGGAGGACGCCGACCGGGTGTCCGCGTTGTTCGAGCAGCACGGTCTGCAGCTGTCCTCGCTGGCCTACTACGACAACAACCTGCACCCCGACCCCGACGAGCGGGCCGCCGTCAACGCCCACGTGGCTTCCTGCATCGATGCCGCCGCGCTCCTCGGCGTGCCGACCGTGGGCACCTTCGTCGGCCGTGACCCCAACCTGACGGTGGCCGAGAACCTGAAGGCCGCCGAGAAGCTCTTCCCACCGCTCGTCGACCGGGCCGGCGAGAAGGGCGTCAAGATCATCATCGAGAACTGCGTCATGGAGGGCTGGCACCCCGACGGCTACCCGGGCAACCTCGCCTACTCCCCGGAGCTGTGGGAGTGGATGTTCGACCTGGGGCTGTACCTGAACTACGACCCCTCGCACCTGCTGTGGATGGGCATCGACCCGGTCGAGGCGCTGCGCCCGTACGTCGACCGGGTGGCCCACGCGCAGGCCAAGGACCTCGAGGTCTTCCCGGAGCGCCGCAACCGGTACGGCTGGCCGGGCAAGTCCGTCGTCCGCGAGGACCCCTGGGACGTGGGCTGGTGGCGCTACCGGGTGCCCGGACTGGGGCAGGTGGACTGGCGTCGGGTGGTCGACACCCTCTACGAGGGCGGCTTCGACGGCGTGCTGTCCGTCGAGCACGAGGACCCGGTCTGGGGCGGCACCGAGGAGCGCGTGCACACCGGTCTGCAGGTCGCGCACCGCACCCTCCGCCCGCTGATCGTCGCCTGAGACCTCGGGGCCGGCTCGCACCGCCCCGACCACCGCTGCTGCCTGGCAGCGGATCACCGAGAGGAACCTGAATTGGGCAAGCTGGATGGCAAGGTCGCCGTCATCACCGGCGGTGGGCGCGGTCAGGGCCGCTCGCACGCGGTGCGGCTGGCGAGCGAGGGTGCCGACGTCGTCATCTGCGACATCACTCAGCAGGTGGGGTCGGTGCCGTTCCCGACCGGCGAGCCCGGGGACCTGGAGCAGACGGTGGCCGCGGTCGAGGCGCTCGACCGCCGGTGCGTGGCGCTCGAGGCCGACGTGCGCAGCACCGCCGACATGCAGCGTCTCGCGGACACGGCCATGGCGGAGTTCGGCCGCATCGACTTCCTGCTGGCCAACGCCGGGATCCTCAGCCTCTCCGACAACACGTGGGAGCTGACCGACGACCAGTGGGACGACATGATCGACATCAACCTCACCGGGGTCTTCAAGGCCTGCCGTGCGGTCGTGCCGCACATCCGCGCCGGCGGGAACGGCGGGTCGATCATCATCACGTCCTCGATCGCCGGTCTGCGCGGCGTGGCGGGCTGCACCCACTACACCGCCGCCAAGCACGGGATCGTGGGCCTGATGCGCACGCTCGCCCGGGAACTCGCCCCCGAGTCGATCCGGGTCAACACCATCCACCCGACCGGGGTGGACTCCCCGATGTCGAACAACGACTTCTTCCCGAAGTGGCTCGACGAGCACGAGGAGCTCGGCAACGCCATGCGGTTCAACCTGATGCCGGTGGACTCCATGCCGATGGCCGACGTCTCCGGCGTGGTCGCGTTCCTCTGCTCGGACGAGGCCAGGTGGATCACCGGCTCGACCGTGCAGGTCGACGCCGGCTTCATGCTGAAGTAGCCCCTGCACCCCCGGACCGCCGTCCTGCCTCGTTGCGGACGGCGGTCCGGGTCAGCGGCCGGCGAGCAGGTGCTGGGCGGCGGCGAACCCGCCCAGCCCGCTGACCGCCCCGCCGCGCACGGTTCCGCCGGAGGACGCCGCGACCACCCGGGGGTGCGCCGTCGCGACGCCCCAACCGCCCACCTGCTCCGGCGTCTCGGCCACCGGCCAGGACAGGTCGCCGTGGAAGATGTGCCCGCCCGGCATCGCCAGCGACGCCTCGACGTCCAGCGGTGAGGACGCCTGCAGGCACGGTCGGCCGTCGGCGTCGCGGGCCAGGCAGCCGGCCAGCGGCTCGGTGAGGTGCGCGTCCAGCTGGGCCAGCACCCGGCGGACCGCCTCGTCGCGGGTGCCGGCCGGGTCGGTGGCGTACAGCTCGGCGGGCGTGTGCAGCCCGAACAGGGTCAGCGTGTGCAGCCCGGTGTCGCCGACGATCGTCGGGTCGCTGAGCGAGTGGCAGTACACCTCGAACGGGATGACGTCGGGCAGCTGCCCAGCCGCCGACTGCGCGTACGCCGCGTCCAGCTGACCGGCGGCCTCGTCGATGTGCACCGTGCCGGCGAACACCGCTGCGGGGTCCGCGCCCGAGCGCAACCCGGGCAGCCGGCTCAGCACCATGTTGACCTTGAGCTGGGACCCCGACGGCCGCGGCCCGGGCGCCGTCCCGAGCAGGTCGTCGAGCACCGCCGGGGCTGCGCCGCTCACCGCGTGCCCGGCGTCCACGGCATGCCCGCCGCCCTCGGCGTCGGTCCAGTGCACCGTGACGCCGTCCTGCCGGGTCTCGATCGCGGTGACGGTGGCGCCGGTCCGCAGCTCGGCGCCGGCGGCGCGGGCCGCGGTGGCCATCGCCCCGCTGACCGCGCCCATGCCGCCGACCGGCACCCGCCAGCGGCCGGTGCCGTTGCCGACCAGGTGGTAGAGGAAGCAGCGGCCGGCCAGCCCGTCGGCGGCGTGCAGGTCGGCGGAAGTGCCGATCAGCCCGTCGGTCAGCGCCACCCCGCGGACGACGTCGTCGGCCAGGTGGTCGCCGACCACGTCGGCCAGCGGGCGCTCCCGCAGGTCGTGCCAGAGCCCGGCGTCCCGCAGCCGCCCGGCGAGCGCCGCCTCGTCCAGCAGCGGCTCGGTCAGCGTGGGGGCGAGGTCCTCGGCCAGCGTGCCCAGCCGCCGGTAGAACCGCTGCCAGCCGGCGAACTCCGCGTCGGAGCCGGTGAGGTCGCGGAAGGACGCCGCGGTGGCCGGGCCCTCCTCGCGGCCGACGAGCAGGCCGCCGGTGCGCCCACCGCGCCGCAGCGGCGTGTACGAGGCCACCGCGCGGTCGACCAGGGTGACCGGCAGCGTGAGGTCGCGAACGATGCGGTCGGGCAGCAGGCTGACCAGGTACGAGTACGCCGAGATCCGGACGTCGACGCCCGGGAAGATCTGGCTGCTCACGGCGGCGCCCCCCAGGGAGCCCAGCCGCTCCAGCAGGAGCACCGACCAGCCGGCCCGCGCCAGGTAGGCAGCCGCGACCAGGCCGTTGTGGCCGCCGCCCACGACCACGGCGTCGTAGTGGGCGGCGCGCGCGCCGGCGATCAGGCCAGGCTCCGCTCGAAGTACAGCGACCAGTCGTCACGGTCGCCGACGTAGTGCCCGAACGCGCTGGTCGGCTGATAGCCGGCCCTGGCGTAGAGCGCCACCGCCTCCGGCTGCTTCGGGCCGGTCTCCAGCCGGAGCGTCGTCCAGCCGCGGCTGCGGGCCTCGTCCTCGAGCGCGGCGAGGATCACCTTCGACAGGCCGCGCCCGCGCGCCTGGGGGACGACGTACATGCGCTTGATCTCGGCGCTGTCCGCCGCGAGCGGGCGCAGGGCGCCGCAGCCGACCGGGGTGCCGTCGTCGTCGGTGGCCAGCAGGACGATCGCCACGTCGGCCGCCGAGGGCGGAACGCCGGGCTCGCTGTCCGGGCCGTAGCGTCCGCGCAGCTCGGTCTGCTGGGCGGCGGTCAGGCGCTGGACGACCGGATCGTCCCAGGCGGCGGGGGAGAGGCGGACCATCGGCCGATCATCCCGGGCCGGGCTCGACGCGCTGCAACAGACCCCAGACGAACTGGGTGCGGACGCCCCGGGGCAGGTGCACCTCCCAGCGGGTGACGACGCCGGGGTCGACGTTCCGCGCGCCGGGGAGGAATGCGACGTCGTCCACGACGTGCTCCCACACCCGCAGGTCGCCGGGGGATGCCGGCGGCACCGGCGAGCCGGGCGCGCGCACCAGCTGCTCGTGCAGAACGGCGCCGCCCGGCCCGGAGAGCACCTCCCACCACAGGTGCGGCCACAGCGGCAGCGGCCACCGCCGGACGACGAGGTCCAGGTCACCGAAGCGGCGGTCCTCGACCTCCTCGGGGGGCCCGAGCACCGCTGTGCGAAGAGTCACTCCGCGCGGCCCGCGGGGGGAGTGCTGGAGGGCCTGCCACCGGCGGTGGGCAGCCTGCGCCTCGGCCCGGTTTGCGGACAACCGCGGCAGGGCATCCAGGACCAGGTCAGGCCGCGTGTCGGCCATCCGGCGCAGGAGTACGAGACAGAACTCCCGCCGCGCCAGTCCTCGCACCCGGCGAGCCTGTCACCCACTGTGAGCGTGTCGACGCGCAGCCCCGAAATTTGTGCACAAAGTGGCCTCGCCCGTTTGTCACAACCGCATCACGCACCTAACGTGGCTGCGTCCGGACGGGTCGTTCCGTCACCTCCCAGGTGACAACCGACCGGGCGCCGCCGAACCAGCGCACCCGTGCACCTCGCGGGCTCCTGGACCGGGGACCCACCGCAGCACTGGGGTGAAGCACGCCGGCTCGTCAGAGCCGGGGTGCCGGGCGTCTTCCCGCCCGAACCCGTCAGCTAACTCGGTAGGCGGCTCGTGGAAGAAAGGAAACACCCGCCGAACATGGCGAGTTTGCTCACGCCTGCCCGCCGCCGGGCGATCACCGGCCGACGGGTGTTCTTCACCCTCGCCGCCACCGCCGGCGTCGCCCTCAGCCCCCTCCCGGCGCTCGCCTCCCCCGAGCAGCCGACCAGCCCCGCCGAGGCCACCCAGCTCATCGCCACGCGGTCCCACGACCTCGAGGTCGTCACCGAGCAGTTCAACGACGCCCGCGTGCAGCTCGAGACCCAGCAGGCCGCCGCCGCTGACGCCGCCGCCAAGGTCGCCGCCGCCGATGCCGCGGTGTCCACCGCCCGCGACCAGGTCCGCGTGGTCGCCCGCAGCGCCTACACCGGCGACCAGCTGACCACCCTGCAGGCGATGCTGACCAGCTCGTCGGCCGACCAGCTGCTCGACCGCGTCGGCACTCTCGACACGATCGCCCAGCACAACGACGCACTCCTCGGCGCGGCCCAGCAGGCCACCGAGGCTGCCGCGCAGGCGCAGGCCGACGCCGAGCGCGCGGCCGCCGATGCGCAGGCCCAGGTCGACCAGGTGGCGGCCCAGCAGGCCGACCTGCAGGCCCAGATCGCCGACTACCAGGCCGACTTCGACCGGCTGACCGCCGAGCAGCAGGCGGCCGCGGTCGCCGCGGCCGAGCAGCAGCACGCCGCCCCCGCCGACAGCGACATCCGGTCGGCGCCGGCTGCCTCCCGCAGCACCCGCGAGGCGGCTGCCGCACCGGCCGGCGCGGTCATGGCCAGCAGCGCTGCCGCGCAGACCGCGGTCGACACCGCGCTGGCGCAGGTCGGCGACCCCTACGTCTGGGCCGCGGCCGGGCCGGACGCGTTCGACTGCTCGGGTCTGACGCAGTACGCCTACGCCGCCGCGGGTGTGCGCCTGCCGCACTCCAGCTCGGCGCAGGCCGGGATGGGCCAGCCGGTCTCGCGCGACGCGCTGCAGCCCGGCGACCTGCTGTTCTTCTACAGCCCGGTCAGCCACGTGGGCATGTACATCGGCAAAGGCCAGATGGTGCACGCCTCGACCTCGAGCCAGCCGGTGAAGGTCGCCAGCATCGATTCGATGCCTAGCTACAACAGCGCACGCCGCGTCGCGTAGCGACTCCGCGATCCGCTCGACGAGGGCCGGTGGTCTCCTGCGGGAGGTCGCCGGCCCCCGTCGTCGGTGCGCCGGGTCCCGTCGCGGGAGCCCCGGGGACCCTGCTCAGTAGCATCGACGTCGTGCGTCCCGGTGCCCCTTGCTCGTGACGGTGCCGGGCCGGGCGACCGCCGCCGGCGTGCTCCGGTGACCGGCCGCCGCGCGGCGCTGCTGACCGCCGCCGTCCTGCTCGCGGCCTTCGCCGTCGTCGTCGCCGTCGCCACCCCCTGGGAGGTGCTGCCGCAGCCGCCGGGCGGCGCGACACCGATCGACCCCACTGCGGGTCTGCCGGTGGACCAGGTCGACCGTGCGCAGGTCTTCGCCGCCGCGATCCGGCCGGCGTCCCTCGCCTCCCTGCTGCTGGGGCTGGCCGTCGCCGCCCTCCTCGGGCTGACCGGCGTCGGTGCCCGGCTGGTGCGCGGCCTGCCCGCACCCCGCCGCGGGCGCTGGGTCTGGCAGGTGCTGCTGGGGGTGTCCGCCCTCGCGGTGGTCGGCCGGCTGGTCACGCTCCCGCTGTCGGCCTACGGCGAGGTCGTCCGGCACCGGTACGGCCTGTCCACCCGCAGCTGGGGCCTGTGGGTGCGGGACGTGGCCGTGTCGACGGCGATCGACGCCGCCCTGACCGCCCTGGCGCTGCTCGCCCTGGTCTGGCTGGCCCGTCGCGCCTCGCGCGCGTGGTGGGCGCTCGCGAGCGCCGGTGCGGCTGTGCTGGTGGTCGCCGGGTCCTTCCTCTGGCCCGTGCTCATCGAGCCGGCTTTCAACAGCTTCCGCTCGATGCCGGCGGGGGAGCTGCGCAGCGACCTGCTCGCCCTGGCCGAGGAGAACGGCACTCCGGTCCAGGACGTGCTGGTGTCCGACGCGTCCCGCCGAACGACGGCGCTCAACGCCTACGTGTCGGGGTTCGGCTCCACCCGCCGCATCGTCGTGTACGACACGGTGCTCGACCGGCTGCCCGACGAGCAGATCGAGTCGATCACCGCCCA
>JAOPUQ010000184.1 GCA_025963425.1 Modestobacter sp.
GGCGCAAGCCACCCGCGGGGTGCCGGGCGGCGGCGCGCTCGGCCGGGCGCACCGGCGGCACCTCGGGCCGGGGCAGCTCGGTGGGCGCAGCCGGCGACGGGAGCTGCTCGGTCTCCTCGACCGCCGCCCGGAGCCGGTCGCGCAGACCCCCCGACGGCTCCTCCGGCGGCAGGTCCATGGCCAGCGCGGCCATCACGTCGTGGGTCTCGGCGACGGTGCGGGCACACCGGCCGCAGCCGGCGAGGTGGGCGGCGAAGGCGTCCTCGTCCTCGGGCTCGAGCGCGTGGAGCGCCCAGCCCACCGCCAGTTCGTCGAAGGCCTCGTGATCGTCGTGCCCGGGCCTCTGCATGCCGGCGCTCATCGCGCGCCCCCGTCCCCGAAGGTCGCGCCACCGGGGACCGCGGTGCCCAGGCTGTCCTTGAGCCGCCGCATGCCGGCCAGCATCCGGGTCTTCACCGTGCCCAACGGGGTGCCGGTGAGCGCGGCCACCTCCCGCTGGGTGTAGCCGCCGTAGTACGCCAGGGTCAGCGCCTCGCGCTGGGCGTCGGGCAGTGCGCCGAGGGCCACCCGGACGCGGTCGGCGACGATGCCCGCCCAGGCCTGGTCCTCGACGTCGTCGCCCTGGATGGGCGCGCTCAGCGCCAGGTCGTCCTCCGCGCGGACCTGCCGGCGCCGGTGCGACTCCTCCCGGCGGACGGCGTCCACGGCCTTGTGGTGCACCAGGGTCAGCAACCAGGTCGAGACGCTGCCGCGCGCGCCGTCGAACCCGGCGGGGTTGCGCCAGACGGTGAGGAACACGTCCTGCAGCACGTCCTCGGCGAGGGCGTCGTCGGCGAGCACGCGGCGGGCCAGCGCGAACGCGGGTCGGCGGAATCGCTCGTAGAGGTCGTCGATGGCGCCGCGGTCACCCGCTGCCACCCGCCGGAGCAGGTCGGCGTCGGCAGCGCTGTCCTCCGGACGCCGGGCTGGTCGGCTCACGACTCCCATGGTCACACGGGGTGTTCGAAGAACCCAGCCCCGGCGGTTCAGCACGCCGCGAGGATCCCTCCGTGGGGCCGGGGGCAACGCGTGGGACCGGTGGGACGAGAAGTTCGCGACACGCCGGGGAAGGAGTCACTTCCCTGCCGCTGCGTCGTTGCAGGGGGCATGGCGCGCTCTCCGAGGTCGGGCTGTACCGCTCGCACCACCCTGCACCTGGTCGGCCCCCAGTCCTGGACCGCGGTCCCGGCCACCCTGGTCTACGACTCCGCCGACCCCTACGCCGTCCGCATCCGGTTCGGCGACGCCGGCGAGGACGCCGACACGACAGACGCGGGGCCGGACGACGACGGCGGCGTGGAGTGGTTGCTCAGCCGGGAACTGCTGCGCACCGGCCTGTCCCGACCGGCCGGTGACGGCGACGTGCGGATCTGGCCGGCCCGGGCCGCGCTCGACGTCCTCTTCCTGCAGCTGCGGGCCCCCTCGGGCGAGGCGCTGTTCGAGTTGTCGGCCGCGGTGGTCGGCGACTTCCTCCGCAAGACCGAGCTCCTGGTCCCCGCCGGGCAGGAGAGCGGGCTGCTGCAGGTGGACGACGAACTGTCGGCACTGCTGCAGGGCGGCTCGGACAACCCCACCGCCCCCTGAGCGCCCACACCTCCTCGGAACCCCCTGCGGCAGGCCGCTGACCTGCGGGAACAGCTGCGAGGAGGGGGGTGGGGACCCCCCGGGTTTGGTGCCCTCCAGAGGGTCGGTTAGAGTTCAACACGCACTGCGGACGTGGCTCAGTTGGTAGAGCATCACCTTGCCAAGGTGAGGGTCGCGGGTTCGAATCCCGTCGTCCGCTCGGAATCCCGGGCGCTGGTCGCAAGACCAGCGCCCGTGTGCGGTGGAGTGGCCGAGAGGCGAGGCAACGGCCTGCAAAGCCGTCTACACGGGTTCAAATCCCGTCTCCACCTCGTCCTCCTTGCGGAGCACGAGCGCGGAGGTGGGACCGGCTGCAAGGCCGGAACGGGCGATTGGCGCAGCGGTAGCGCGCTTCCCTGACACGGAAGAGGTCACTGGTTCGATCCCAGTATCGCCCACCACGAGGACCCCAGGACCCGGAGACGGGCACCTGGGGTCCTTCTTCGTTCCCGGGGTCACCGCTGCCCGGCGGGCTCCACGCGCTCGGCCCAGAACCGGTCGACCTGAGCAGTCAGCTCGTCCCGGCCGGCGTCGTTGGTGAGCACCACGTCGGCGACGGCGACCCGCTCCTCGTCGGAGGCCTGGCTGGCTATCCGCGCCCGGGCGTCCGCCGCGCTGAGGCCGCGGCCGACCAGCCGGCGCACCCGCTCCTCCACGTCGGTCTGCACGACCAGCACCAGGTCGTAGGAGCCCGCCTGCCCGGTCTCCACGAGCAGGGGGATGTCCTGGACCACCACGGCGTCCCGCGGGGCCGCAGAGAGCGCCTCAGCGGCGCGAGCGCGCACCAGCGGGTGGACGACGGCGTCCAGCCGGGCCCGGGCCGCCGGGTCGCTGAAGACCACCGCGGCCAGCGCCGGCCGGTCCAGCGAGCCGTCGGGGGCCAGCACCTGCTCCCCGAACTCGGCAACCACCGCGGCCAGACCCGGGGTACCCGGCGCCACCACCTCCCGGGCGATCCGGTCGGCGTCGACCACCACCGCCCCGCGCTCGGCCAGCAACGCCGCCACCGTGCTCTTGCCCGACCCGATCCCGCCGGTCAGCCCGATCCTCAGCACGGTCGGTAGGTCTCGGACAGGTCACGGCCGCGTGTCGCACGGCGCGTCGCTCCAGTCACAGCTGTCACACGACTTACCTTTCGCCTCGGTGGACTTCCCCCGCCACAGCAGAGAGGTGCAACGATCATGTCCCGTTCCGAGCTCGCCGGTCCAGCGTCGGTCCCCGGCGGTCAGCGTCGCGGTCGGCATCGGATCGACCGCCCCTCGGGCGTGCGCTGCGCCGACCTGCCCGCCGTGCGCGAGCGGCTGCAGCCCAGCCGTCGCGGGCTGGCCGCCCTGTTCCACGCGCTGTTCCCGACCGTCTCGGCGGGCCGGCACACCTGGGACTTCCTCGCCAACGCCGGCGGCCGTCCCCGTACCGCCTTCGCGATCATCCTCAGCCTCTGACGTCCCGGCGGCGCGCTGCGCCGGCCCGGGCCAGCACGGCACCACGGCACACCTGACACGGCGACGCCCCGTGGACCTTCCGGCGGATTCCGGGGGTCGTTGCAACACCGCTGGTCAGTGAGCCGATCGGAGTAGAGCACGCAGCCGCTGGGCTGGGGTTTCCCAGTCCAGCGTTGTGCGTGGTCGGCCGTTGAGCTGCTGGGCGACGTGTTCGAGGTCGGCTGGACCGTGCAGGGACAGGTCGGTGCCTTGGACGAAGTACTCGCGCAGCAGCCCGTTGGTGTTCTCGTTGCTGCCCCGCTGCCAGGCGCTCCACGAGGATGCCGATCGCGGAGGCGCCGTCGGCGCCGATGATCAGGTCACCCTGCCCGGGCACCGCCCGATCCCCGACCTGGGCCGGCCGGCCGGTCACTGATCATGATCATCGGGTGGGCGAAGCGTGGGGTCCCGCGGCGGGGTCAGGGTGCAGTTCGGCCTGGACGTAGCCGGCCAGGGCGGTGCTGGTGGCCAGCTTGGCTGGTTCGGGGCGGGACCAGCGGCTGGCGGCGGCGCGGTGGGCGGCGTAGGGCCGGTCCCCGGGGTCGCCCGCCTCGGGGTGCCGGTTGCGGGCCAGCTCGCGGCTGACGGTCGAGGGCGGGCGCCCCACAGCGGCCGCGACCGCACGGATCGAGGCGCCACGGCGCGCGGATCGGCGATCTGCTCGCGCTCGGTCAACGTCAGGAACCGGGGATGCACCACCGCTTCAGCGCCGGCGCGACGGGCTGGCCCAGTCGCCGCACCCCGTCGATCTGTCCTGAGACGACGCGGTCGCTGCAACTCCCGAGAAGATCGGGTGTTGCAGCGACCCCTGGAATCCGCCTCCGGTCGGCGGGGCCGTCGTCGTGCCGTCCTGACGTCCGGGGCTGCCGCCGGGGGCCGCTCCCCCGCCGCCGCTCAGCGTCCGGCGCCCCGTCGCAGACCGACCCCAGGAACGACAGTGCGCCGCCCACCGCGAACGGTGGACGGCGCACTGTCAGGTGCTGCTCAGCAGAGCTGCGAGGTCACTCGCCGCCGGCGAGCTTCGCGCGC
>JAOPUQ010000223.1 GCA_025963425.1 Modestobacter sp.
GCACGTGCAGGCCGCACAGGTGCCGAAGATCACCAGGGTGTGGCTGACGTCGGTGAACCCGTGCTCGTCGGCGACCCGGTCCGCCCAGCGCTCGACGGCCGGCCCGGCCACCTCCACGGCGCGCCCGCAGCTCCGGCACACCAGGTGGTGGTGGTGCTGGGTGCTGCACCGGCGGTAGACCGCCTCCCCCGTGTCGGTGCGGATGGAGTCGAGCTCCCCGTCATCGACCAGCGACTGCACGGCCCGGTACACCGTGGACAGGCCGATGCTGTCCCCCGACGCCCGCATCCGCGCGTGCACCTCCTGCGCGCTGTGGAAGCCCTCCAGCCCGTCGAAGACGGTCACCACCGCGGCGCGCTGGCGCGTGCTCCGGATCATCGGTCCCTGCTCCTCTCGGCGGTCGGTCGGCTGAGCGGCTCCGCTCCACCGGTCGGGCTCGGTGCCCCCGCCCCGGCACCGGGCCCGGCGTGCGAGACGTGCTGGACCGCGGCGCGGACGATGTCCCCGACGTGCGGGTCGACCAGCGCGTAGTGCACCTCCCGGTGCCGCCGCTCGCCGACCACCAGCCCGGCGCCGCGCAGCACACGCAGGTGCTGGGACACCAGCGGCTGCGGCGTCCCGAGCTCGTCGACCAGCTGGTGGACGCAGCGCGTCCCGTGCCGGTCCAGGAGCACGACGATCGCCAGTCGCAGCGGAGCTGCCAGCGCGGACAGCAGCTCACTGGCCGCCTGGACCGCCGGGACCTCGAGCGGGGCCCCGGGCGCTGCGCCGGTCGGCTGCGGCGTCACGGGATGGACACCGGGACCGGGGCCGTCGCGGGGGTGGGCCCGGCGGTGGCGCCGGTCCGGCTCCCCCAGCCCCGGCGCAGCCGGCGGGCGGCGACGACGCGGCAGACCAGGTAGATGACGAAGGAGATGGTGGTGACGAACGGGCTGATCGGGATGGTGCCCCCCAGCGCCAGCAGGATCCCGCCGACGGCGGAGACGACCGCGAAGGCGGCGCTGAGCAGCGGAGCGAGCACCGGCGAGGCCGTCACCCGGAAGGCGGCGGCGGCCGGGGTGACCAGCAGCGACAGCACCAGCAGCGCACCGACCACCTGCACGGCGAGCGAGACCGCCAGCGCCAGCAGGAGGGTGAAGACCAGCGACAGCAGCCCGGCCGGGAGCCCCCGGGCGGCGGCCACCTCCGGATCGGCGCTGACGAAGCTCAGCGGCCGCCAGATCACCGCCATCCCGACCAGGACGACGACCGACACCGAGACCAGCCAGCCGAGCTGCACGGTGTCCACCGAGACGATCTGTCCGGTCAGCAGACCGAACTTGTTCGCCGCCCGCCCCTTGTAGAGGGCGAGGAAGAGCACCCCGAGCCCCAGGCCGAAGGGCATGAGGACGCCGATGACCGAGTTGCGGTCACGGGCGCGGACCCCCAGCACGCCGATCAGCGCGCCGGCCAGCACCGACCCGAGGACCGACCCCAGCGAGACGTTGATGCCCAGCAGCAGGGCGGCCGCGGCGCCGGCGAAGGACAGCTCGCTGATCCCGTGCACGGCGAACTGCATGTCCCGCATCTGCACGAACACCCCGACGAGCCCGCCGACCACGCCCAGCAGGGCGGCGGCGATCAGCGAGTTGTGCACCAGACCCAGGAGCCGGCCGTAGTCGTCGAAGGAGAAGAGGTCGTTCACCGATCCGCTCCGACGGCCGAACGAACCGGGGTCCGCCGCTCGGGCTCCGGCGGGTCGTGGTGCGCGCACGGGCCGGCGGCGGAGTCGGGGGTCCCGACGACGACCAGCCGGCCGCGGACGGTGACCACGTCCACCGGGGTGCCGTAGAGGTCGCTGAGGGTCTCCGACGTCAGGACCTCGGCCGGCGCGCCCAGCCGGTGCTGGCCGCCGGCGATGTAGAGCACCCGGTCGACGAGGTCGAGGACCGGGTTGATCTCGTGGGTGACGAAGACGACGCCGGTCCCGTGCTCGCGGCGCCGGCGGTCGATGATGGCGCTGACGGCCCGCTGGTGGCCCAGGTCGAGGGACAGCAGCGGCTCGTCGCAGAGCAGCACCTCGGGGTCGGTGGCCAGCGCCTGGGCGATGCGCACCCGCTGCTGCTCGCCGCCGGAGAGCAGGCCGATCGGTGCGTCGGCGTAGCTGGTGGCGCCGACGGCGTCCAGCGCCTCGGCGATCCGCCGCCGGTCCTCGGCCTTCCGGCGGCCGAGCCCCCAGCGGTGCCCGTCGAGCCCGAGTGCGACCAGGTCCCTGGCCCGCAGCGGGGTGGCCGCGTCCATCGACTTCTGCTGCGGCACGTAGCCCACCGACCGGCTCCCCCGCCCCGGCGGGCGGCCGGCCACCGACAGCTCGCCCGCGGTCAGCCGCTGCTGGCCGAGCACCGCCTTGAGCAGGGTCGACTTCCCGGCACCGTTGGGGCCCAGCACGGCCAGGAACTCCCCCGGCGCCAGGTCGAGGTCCAGGCCGCTCCACAGCACCCGGTCCCCGAACGAGACGCCGGCGCCGCGGGCGCTCAGCACCGACTGCGCTGACGCGCTCATCGGGACGACGCCGTCATGCCGACGTGCCCATCAACGCATCCACGCCACCACTGTAGACAACGGGAGTCATTAGCCGGTCGGGCGTCGGCGTCCTCCTGCTACAGGTTGACCGCCACGGTGGCCGCCAGCTCGCGGCAGGCCTCCAGGTCGGCCGGCCCTGGCGCGCCGGTGAGGCTCAGCGGCGCGGCGACCTGCTTCCAGCGCAGCGCTCCGGTGATCCGCTGGATGCTGCTCAGCGCGCCGGACGTGTCGTCGCCGCCGTGTACGTACACGCCGTAGGGCAGGCCGACGGTGGCGTCGAGGCACGGGTAGTAGACGGTGTCGAAGAAGTGCTTCAGCGCGCCGGACATGTAGCCGATGTTCGCCGGCGTCCCGAGCAGGACGCCGTCGGCGCTGAGCAGGTCCGCCGCCCCGGCCGACAGGGCGGGCCGCACGACCAGCTCGACCTCCTCGACCAGCGCGGCGCCCTCGCGCACGGCCTCCAGCACCGCCTGCAGCGCCGGCGAGGGTGTGTGGTGGACGACGAGCAGGCGCGGCACCCGGCCATCATGCCGCGGTCGCCCACCGCTACCCGGGCCGTGCCCGTCCGTCGCGCCGCAGGCACATGGCGTCGTGCAACGCAGGGAGCCCGGCGGATCGACCCGGAGGTAGCGGGCCGGGCATTGCTGTCGGCGACGGGGCGGTGTCGAATCCGGCCACCGGGCGCTCTCAGCTATGTGCCCCGCCAGTGGGGGGCCCGCTGTGGCTCATGCCGGGCATCGGCGCAGCGCCGTGCTGAGCGGCCTCGTCGCGCTCGTCCTGGGGGCCGGGACCTCGGTCGCGCGTGCGGACACCACTGCCGGGCCGGGCTCGGACCAGGCCCAGCCCCTTCCCGGATCCGAGCTGGCGTGGGCCGACTGCGGCGTCACGGGCGAGGGCATCGCAGCCGGCGTCCAGTGCGCCGCCGCGGACCTGCCCCTCGACTACGACCGGCCCGGCGGCGAGCAGGTGCACATCGCCGTGGCCAAGGTGCCGGCGGCGGATCCCGAGCACCGGATCGGCTCGCTGTTCTTCAACTTCGGTGGCCCCGGCGCCCCGTCGGTGGACTACCTGCAGACCAGGGGTGCCGGCCTCCTCGCCGCCCTGAACCAGCGGTTCGACCTGGTCGGCTTCGACCCCCGCGGCGTCGGGCAGAGCACGCCGTCCATCGACTGCCGGGCGAACCAGGAGACCCAGGGCATCTACTCCGTCCCGGTGCCCACCCCGCTGGACATCGAAGTGGATGCCTACGTGGCCAAGGCGCAGTCCTACGTGGACAGCTGCCTGGCCACCAACGGCGACATCCTCGAGCACGTCTCCACCGCCAACGTCGCGCGGGACATGGACGCGCTGCGGGCCGCCGTCGGCGACGAGCAGCTCAGCTACCTCGGTTTCTCCTACGGCACGTTCCTCGGCAGCACCTATGCCGCCCTCTTCCCCGACCGCTACCGGGCGCTGGTGCTCGACGGCCCGATCGACGCCGAGGAGTACATCGACGACCCGATGAGCGGTATCGCCGAGCAGACAGCCGGCCTCGAGCGCGCGCTCGACCGGTTCCTCGAGGCGTGTGCGGTCGACCAGGCGGCGTGTTCCGGCTTCGGCGGGGCGAGCCCGTCCATGGCGTACGACCACCTCGTGGCCTCGGCCGAACTGACGGCGATCCCCGCCACCGGCTATCCGGCCGACCCGCGCCCGGTCACCGGTGACGACATCCGGCAGGCGACGATCTCCTTCCTCTACGCCAAGCAGCGCTGGGGAGGTCTGGGCCGCGCGCTGGCGCAGGCGGCGGCCGGTGACGGCACGATGATCCGCGCCATCGTCGACGAGAACGTCTACGGCCGCCGGGACGACGGTTCGTTCGACCCCTTCGCGGACCGCTACTTCACCATCGGCGCCACGGAGCAGGAGTACCCGCAGGGCGACCTGGGGCGCTACCTCGACCGCGGCGCCGAGTCCTGGGCGTCCTTCCCGCACTTCTGGCTCAACAGCGGGTACGCGGAGGTCAGCTACGCGCTGTGGCCGGCGCACGACGGGGACGCCTACGCCGGTCCCTTCAGGGTCCCCGCGTCCTCACCCACCCCGCTCGTGGTGGCCACCACCTACGACCCGGCGACGCCGTACCCGGGCGCGCTGCGCCTGGTCCAGGAGATGGGGAACGCGCGGCTGCTCACGATGGACGGCGACGGTCACACGGCCTACGGCCGGAAGTCCGGCTGCATCGACAGCGCCACGGAGGCCTACCTGGTCGACGTGACGCTCCCCGCCGAGGGCACCGTGTGCCCGCAGGAGGTGCCCTTCACGGCGCCTGTGCCCGTGCCCGCCGAGGCCTCGTCCGGCGTGGGCACACGCCTGGCAGCCGAGAGGGCGGTGCCGGCACGGCCGGCCGGCCGGCGCTGAGGACGGCGCACGGCGCCGGTCAGCCGTGGACCAGCCCGCGGAGCTCCTCGGCGTTGCGGACGGCGTGGCCGTGGCCGTCGTTGTTGAAGTAGACGAACACGTCCTTGCCCGCGTCGGCCCACTCGCGCACCCGGTCGGCCCACCACCGCAGGTCCGCGGTCGGGTAGGAGCCGGCGTAGAGGTGCCCGGGATCAGGCCCGTGCATCCGCACGTAGACGAACGGCGCCGTCGCGCGGAGGACGCACGGGAGCTGCGCCCCGCTCATCACGCAGTACGCAGCCGAGTGCCGCTCCAGCAGCGCGTAGACCTGCTCGTCGTGCCAGCTGGGATGGCGGAACTCGACCGCGACCCGCATCCAGGGCGGCAGCAGGCCGAGGAACCAGTCGAGTCGTGCGTCGTCGCGCACGTGGCCGGGGGCCAGCTGGACGAGGAGGACCGCGCGCCGGTCCCCCAGCTCGTGCCACGCCGCCACCAGCCGGTCGACCCACACCTCGGGGGCGTACAGCCGGCGCCCGTGCGTCAGACCGCGCGGTGCCTTGACCGAGAGCTGGAAACCCGCCGGCAGCCGGCGCCGCCAGCTCGCGAAGGTGGCGGTCCGGGGCCAGCGGTAGAAACTGGCGTTGAGCTCCACCGTCGAGAACCGCCGCACGTAGTGGGCCAGCCGGTCAGCGGACCGGGTGCCGGGCGGGTACAGGACGTCGTCCCAGTGGTCGTAGCTCCAGCCCGACGTCCCTACGTGCACCGCCATGACCCACGTCCCTCCCCGACGGCCGTCGGACGAGTGTGACCGAGGACCTCGGAGCCCGCCGGACCACCGGCGAGGTGCTGCTCCGCCCCTGACCACCCGCGGCCGGAGCGGCCACGTCGGCCCTCAGGAGGCGGCCGTGGGGGACGGTGGCGCGGATTCGCCCTGCGGCGCCTCCGCCGTCATCAGCCGGACGATCTCCGCCCGGTCGTCGGCCGAGGGCATCCCCCAGCCGGGCCGGTAGCCGTACACCTGGTCCAGCGGGGTCGACGCGGTCCGGCCGTCGATGATCTCCACCGAGCCGGTGTCGATGAGCCCCGGGTGCAGGACCCCGCAGGCCTCGGCGACCTTGAGCAGGTCCCGGCGCAGCGTCGTGATGTAGTTGGCCGCCCGGACGGACTTCAGCGCCGGGTCCAGCCCGCGGGACAACCAGGCGTTCTGGGTGGCCACGCCGGTCGGGCAGCTGTCGGTGTGGCACCGCTGCGCCTGGATGCACCCGATGGACAGCATCGCCTCGCGGGCCACGTTGACCAGGTCGCAGCCGAGGGCGAAGGCCACCACCGCATTGTCCGGCAGACCGAGCTTCCCGCCGCCGACGAAGGCCACCTGCTCGTGCAGCCCGCGCCGGGCGAAGGTCGCATAGACCCGGGCGAAGCCGAGCTGGAAGGGCAGCGACACCGAGTCGGTGAAGATCAGCGGGGCCGCCCCCGTGCCGCCCTCCCCGCCGTCGACGGTGACGAAGTCGACGCCCCGGCCCGTGCCGGCCATCAGCTCGGTGAGCTCCTCCCAGAAGTCCATGTCGCCGACCGCGGACTTGATGCCCACGGGAAGCCCCGTCTCGGCGGCGAGCAGCTCCACCCAGTCGAGCAGGCTGTCCGGGTCGGAGAACTCCGCGTGCCGGGACGGGCTGATGCAGTCCACGCCCTCCGGCACGCCCCGGGCGGCCGCGATCTCGGCGGACACCTTCGCGCCGGGCAGCACACCGCCCAGGCCCGGTTTGGCGCCCTGGCTGAGCTTGACCTCCAGAGCGCGCACGGGTGCGCCGGCGACCAGCTCCTTCAGCCGCTGCAGGTCGAACCGGCCCTGGTCGTCCCGGCAGCCGAAGTACGCCGTCCCGATCTGGAAGACCAGCTCCCCGCCGTGGCGGTGGTGGACCGACAGGCCGCCTTCACCGGTGTTCTGCAGACAGCCGGCGAGCGCGGCGCCCCGGTTGAGCGACTCCACGGCAGGCCCGGACAGCGAGCCGAAGCTCATCGCGGAGATGTTCACGACCGAGCCCGGCCGGAACGCCGACGCCCGGCCGCGGGCCGCACCGAGCACCTTCGCGCAGGGCAGCACGACCTCGTGGCCGGCCTCCACGTGCGACGCGGGAATGGCCCGGCCGAAGGTGCGGTGCTTGATGATCGGGTAGCCGGCGGTGTACTCGAGGTCGTTGTCGGTGCCGAAGCCGAAGTAGTTGTTCTGTTTCTTCGCCGAGGCGTAGACCCACCGGCGCTGGTCGCGGGTGAAGGGCCGTTCCTCGTTGTTGCCCGCGACCAGGTACTGCCGCAGCTCCGGGCCGACGGCCTCGAGCAGGTACCGGGCGTGGCCGATCACCGGGAAGTTGCGCAGCAGGGCGTGCTCACGCTGGAGCACGTCACGCGCGCCGAGGGCCGCCACCGCGGCGACGGCAGCGGCCACGCTGGTCGGGACGGCGCGCAACCCGCGCTTCATGCCGTCACCCTCCTCGGCCCGCGAGGCGCTGCCAAGGGTCTCCCCCCTGCGGAGTGCGCTGCGGGATGGTCCACTCAGCGACCGGAAGCGGACCTGCCACGAACGGAGCGCGGAGTGCGGATCGGCGTCGTCCACGAGTCCCGCCCCACAGAGACGCGGGTCGCCGCCACACCGACCACGGTCGCCCAGCTCCGGGCGCTGGGCTACGAGGTGGTCGTCGCCTCGGGCGCGGGGCTGGCCAGCACCTTCCCCGACGAGGCGTACGTGGCTGCCGGGGCGCGCCTGGGCCCCGGCGCCGAGGCCTGGGCGGCCGACGTCGTCCTCGGGGTCAACGCGCCCTCGGCGCGGGAGATCGCCCAGCTCCGGGACGGCGCGGTCCTGATCAGCCTCCTGGCCCCCGCGACGGACCCGGATCTCGTCGAGGCACTCGCCCGGCGACCGGTCACCGCGCTGGCGATGGACGCCGTTCCCCGGATCTCGCGGGCCCAGTCGCTGGACGTGCTGAGCTCGATGGCCAACATCGCCGGCTACCGCGCGGTGATCGAGGCGGCGCACACCTTCGGCCGGTTCTTCACCGGGCAGGTCACCGCCGCCGGCAAGGTACCGCCGGCGAAGGTCCTCGTGGTCGGGGCCGGGGTGGCGGGTCTGGCCGCGATCGGGACCGCCAGCAGCCTCGGGGCGATCGTCCGGGCCACCGACGTCCGCCCCGAGGTGGCCGAGCAGATCCGCTCCCTGGGCGGTGAGTACGTCGCCGTGGCCCCCGCCGAGCAGCAGGTGAGCAGCGACGGCTACGCCCGGGAGACCTCCGCGGACTACGACCGCCGGGCCGCCGTGGCCTACGCCGAGCAGGCGGCCGACGTGGACATCGTCATCACGACCGCGCTGATCCCCGGCCGGCCGGCCCCGCGGCTGATCACCGAGGAGATGGTCGCGACCATGCGTCCGGGCAGCGTCGTCGTCGACATGGCCGCGGCGATGGGCGGCAACGTCGCGGGCACCGTCCCCGACGAGCTCGTCGTCACCCCCAACGGCGTCTCGATCATCGGCTACACCGACCTGCCCGGGCGCCTGCCGGCGCAGGCGTCGCAGCTCTACGGCACCAACCTGGTCAACCTGATGAAGCTGCTGACCCCGGCCAGGGACGGGCAGGTCGTGCTCGACCTCGACGACGTGGTCCAGCGCTCGATGACGGTGGTGCACGCCGGGGAGAAGATTTGGCCGCCCCCGCCGGTGCCCGTGTCCTCCGCTCCCCCGGTGCCGGCTGCTCCGGCGCCTGTCGTCCCGGCGGCCACACCGCCACCGAGCCGCCGGTTCGTACTGGTCGGGCTGGCCGCGGCGCTGCTGTTCGTGCTCACCGCGCTGTCGCCGGACCCGCTGATCGAGCACCTCACCGTGTTCGCGCTGGCCATCGTGATCGGCTTCTACGTCATCGGGCACGTGCACCACGCCCTGCACACGCCCCTGATGTCGGTGACCAACGCGATCTCCGGGATCATCGTGGTCGGCGCGCTGCTGCAGATCGGGCACGGCGACCCGGTCGTCACCGCACTGGCCTTCGTCGCCGTCCTGGTGGCGAGCATCAACGTGTTCGGCGGTTTCGCCGTGACCCGCCGCATGCTCGGTCTGTTCACCCGATGACCGAGCTTGCGAGGTCAAGCAGGGGTACAGCACCGTCGGGGACGTGGCCGACGAGCGCCGGCGAGGAAGCCGCGTGACCGCCGAGAACGCCGTCCGGGCGGCCTCCATCGTCGCTGCCCTGCTGTTCATCCTGAGCCTGGCCGGGTTGTCCCGGCACGAGACGGCAAAGGCCGGCAACGCGTTCGGCATCGCCGGCATGGCCATCGCGCTGGCCGCGACGATCGGCCTCGCCTCGCGCCGCAGCTCCGCCACCGGCATCGCGCTGATCGTGGTCGCGATGGTCATCGGGGCCGCGATCGGCATCTGGCGCGCGCGCCGCGTCGAGATGACCGGCATGCCGGAGCTGATCGCGGTCCTGCACAGCTTCGTCGGCCTGGCCGCGGTGCTCGTGGGCTGGAACGGCTACCTGTCGGTCGAGGCCCGGGGCGGCGAACAGACCGAGGTGGCCGGCGCCCTGCTCCGGATCCACTCCGCCGAGGTGTTCATCGGTGTGTTCATCGGGGGAGTGACCCTGACCGGGTCGATCGTGGCGTTCGGAAAGCTGTCGGGCCGGATCAGGTCCAACCCGCTGATGCTGCCCGGCCGCACCCTGCTCAACCTCACGGCGCTGGCCGCCTTCGCCGTCCTCACGGTGCTCTTCGTCCTCCGGCCGGGGCGCGGGCTGCTCATCGCCGTCACCGTGCTCGCCCTGGCGCTGGGCTGGCACCTGGTCGCCTCCATCGGCGGGGGCGACATGCCGGTGGTGGTGTCGATGCTCAACAGCTACTCCGGCTGGGCTGCCGCCGCGTCGGGCTTCCTGCTGGACAACGACCTGCTCATCGTCACCGGCGCCCTCGTCGGCTCCTCCGGTGCCTACCTCTCCTACATCATGTGCCGGGCCATGAACCGGTCGTTCCTGTCCGTCATCGCCGGCGGGTTCGGCAACGAGGGCGGTGCCGCCGTCGACCGCGACTACGGCGACCACTCCGAGATCAGCCCCGAGGACGCCGCCACGCTGCTGCTGGACGCCGACTCGGTGGTGATCACCCCGGGGTACGGGATGGCGGTCGCCCAGGCCCAGTACCCGGTCGCCGAGCTGACCCGCAAGCTGCGCGAGCACGGGGTGACCGTCCGCTTCGGCATCCACCCGGTCGCCGGCCGGCTGCCCGGGCACATGAACGTGCTGCTGGCCGAGGCGAAACTGCCCTACGACATCGTGCTCGAGATGGACGAGATCAACGACGACTTCCCGGACACCTCGGTGGTGCTGGTCATCGGCGCCAACGACACGGTCAACCCGGCCGCCATCGACGACCCCGGCAGCCCGATCGCCGGCATGCCGGTGCTGCACGTCTGGGAGGCCGAGCACGTCATCGTGTTCAAGCGGTCGATGAGCACCGGCTACGCCGGCGTCCAGAACCCGCTGTTCTTCCGGGACAACACCACGATGCTGTTCGGGGACGCCAAGGAGCGGGTCGAGGACATCCTGCGCGCCCTGTGAGCCCGGTGCCGCGGGCGGCGGTGGCTGCCCGCGGGTGGCCCTGGCCACCGACCGGTCATCCCGCGAGGACACGCCGCCGACGCCGCGCCGACACCCCGCAGCCGAGGAGCGGACCCCCTGTCCGCCGCGGCGGTCCCGCGGGATGCTCGTCGCCCCCTCCCGGCGGGGCCGGGCGGCTCGGTCCCGACCACCACGCCATCCTCAGGAGCTCACCATGGCCCGCACGCCGCAGGAGATCTTCGAGCACCACGCCAGCGCGCTCGTCGCCGGGGACATGGACGAGATCCTCGCGGACTACCCCGACGACGCCGTGCTCATCACGCCGCGCGGGGTGCTGCGGGGCAAGGCCGGCGTCCGGGAGGCCTTCACCACCCTGTTCGGCGAACTACCGGGTCCGGCCCTGGACGTGACCACGCAGATCTTCGAGGGCGACGTCCTGTTCATCGAGTGGACGGCGGTGACGGACAAGGCCCGCGTCACCGACGGCATCGACACCTTCGTCTTCGGGGACGACGGCATCCGCGTGCAGACGGTCCGCTACACCGTGGAGCCCATCGAGTAGCCCTCCGGGTACGGCGCCATCGGCGCGGAGGCCGGCGGAGCCAGGGCCTTCACGTTGCCGCGGGACCGGTCAGCGCTCCCTTCGACGTCCGGTGGGCCAGCAGCAGCAGGGCGACGGCCGCCGGGACCAGGGGCACGGCCGCCACCAGCACGAGGGCCGGATGCTCGCCGTCGACTCCGGTGAGCGCGCCCCCGGCGACCGGCGCCGCGAGGCCTGCGCAGCCCCAGGCCGTGAAGACCCGGCCGTAGGCCCGGGGGAAGGCCCGGACCCCGACGCGGTCCGCCGTGACCGCCGGCACCAGGGCGGACACGGCCCCGTAGGCCAGCCCCGTGCCGGCGAAGGACCCGAGGACCAGCCAGGGGGCGGTCGTGCCGGCGAGCCCGGCCACCGAGGCCGCGGCGACGGCCAGCGCCCCCGCCAGCGCCGGCAGGCGGCCGACCCGGTCGGACCCCCAGCCGGAGACCAGTCGTCCGCTCAGGTTGCCGGCGGCCAGCAGCGAGACGGCCGCGCCGGCCGCTCCCGGCGTCAGCTCGCGTCCGGTGGCCAGCGGGACGGCAGCGGCGAAGACGAGCAGCCCCGGCGCGGCGCCGCCGGCGAAGACCAGCCACAGCAGGACGACGGTCCGCCCGGGCGGCGGTTCTGCCTCCGTGCGCCGTCCCCGCCGCGCCGCCCGGTCCGCCGGGGCCAGGACCGCCGCGCAGACGAGCAGGGTCATGACCACCAGCGCCAGGCCGGCCACGCAGGACCGCCAACCGAACGCGGCGACCGCGGTGGGGGCCACCAGTCCCAGCAGCACCGGTCCGGCGGCGTACGCGCCGACGACGAGGCCGGTCGCCGTCCCCCGGCGGGCGTCGGAGGACCGGGCCGCGAGCCCGACCGACACCCCGTAGCTCACCCCGCTGGCCGCGCCGAACAGCAGCCCGACACCGCACCACAGGGCCAGCGGGTGCTGGCCCGTCGCGGCCACCCCGAGTCCCGCGCCCGCCGCGACGGCGGCCCCGGCGAGCAGCCGCCGTGGCCCCAGGCTGCGCAGTGCGCGGCCGGCACCCAGGAGCGCGAGGGTGAAGACAGCGATCGCGGCCGCGAAGACGGCAGTACCGGTGGAGGCCGGCGCGCCGACGTCCGCCGTCGCCTGCCCGGCCACCAGGCTCCAGCCGAAGAGCGTGCCGACCGCGAGGTTCGCCAGGACCCCGGACACCACGGGACGCGCCACCCTCGGACCTCCACGTGGCTCACCGGTGGACGCGGCCCACCGTCTCGGCCCCGGACCGCGTCGTCAACCGGCCCACGCCGCCTGGGGTCATCACCATGGCGGTGAGGGGACCGCAACGGAACGGAAACGAGCTCGTCATCTCCTCGACACAGGCGTCGGCCGTCGAGCCCCTGCGTCACGACGCGCCGGGGACGGCACCGGCGGACCGGGGGGAGGCGAGCCCCGGCGCCACAGCGCCTTGACCGGCCGGGGGCTCGGGCGCAGCGTCCACCTCGTCCCGGAGGCGCTGGAAACCCTGCGCCCCCGTTGCAGCCGGAGGTGCGACATCGCCGTCTACGTGTACCGGTGCCCCGAACACGGCACGACCGAGACCAGCTGCGTCATGGGTGCCGCGACCGCGGCGATCGCGTGCCCGGCCTGCGGGGCTGCCGCGGCGCGGGTCTTCACTCCGCCCCGGCTCTCGCTCGGGTCCCCGGTGCGGCGGGCGCTCATCGAGCGCACCGAAGGGACCCGTGAGCAACCCGCCGTCGTCGCCGCCCCGCCGCCCGGGCCGGGCGCGAGGCGGCGAGCAGACGTCACACGCAATCCGGCCCTGAGCCGGCTGCCTCGTCCCTGACGGACGTCGCCCTCCGCACATCCACACGGGGAACCTGATCGGCCGGACAGAGGAGAGAGCAAGATGGCCAGCGTCGGTCTGCTGTACGTCGGAGCGGTCCTGATCGTGAACGGGTTGATGCTGCTGGGGCGTGTCGACGCCCGGGCAGCGGCCCCGTTGAACCTCTTCGTCGGCACGCTGCAGGTCATCACCCCGACGTACCTGATCTTCACGTCCGGCGGGGACCCGGACACCATCCTGGGCGCCTCGGGGATCTACCTGTTCGGCTTCACCTATCTGTACGTGGGCCTCAACCTGCTCGGCGGCCTGGACGGCACCGGGCTGGGCTGGTTCTCCGCGTTCGTGGCGGGATGCGCGGTCGTCTACGCCGGGCTGAACTTCGGCCGCCTCGACGACCCCGCCTTCGGCGTCATCTGGCTGTACTGGGCGACGCTGTGGGCGCTGTTCTTCCTGGTGCTCGGCCTCAAGCGCGAGGAACTGACCCGCTTCACCGGTGCGATCGCGGTCGTCGCCGGCGTGGTCACCTGCGCCGTTCCGGCGTTCCTGCTGTTGACCGGCGAGTGGACCGACAACCGGCGGACGGCGGCGATCGTCATCGCCGTTCTCTGTCTGCTCTCGCTGGCCCTGTACGTCCCGTTGCGAGGACCCGGCCCAGCCACGACGACCGCCGCCCCGGCGCCCGAGTTGCGCGAGGGCGAGCCCGCCGAACACATCGCCGGGACGCCGCGGCAGACCACACAGATGTACGACAACGTCGCGCAGGAGCAGCCCACGCCAGCAGCCACCGACGCCCCGGCCCGGCGCAGACGGTGACGCGCTGACCGACGAGCCGTCCACCGCTCCGCACCGAGACCAGGAGGCAAGCCATGCCCGACGTCGTCTTCCCCCTCGACTCCAC